>DATJXA010000145.1:0-55446 GCA_035500675.1 Bacteroidota bacterium
TCAACTGCGGGGCCGCATCAAGAGGATATTATGCGATGGTAGAGATCGGCTCATCGATCGCTATCACGATCAAGCCGTAGAATAAAAACACCTTCAAGGTCAAAACGACCACTTCCCCCTTAAGTAAAACCCTTTCCCCTGTCCGCCGTATTCCGCTCCTTCTTTTCCCGAAAAAATCAGTCCAAGGAACATCAGATCCAGGTTGGTCGCAGCGGACCAGGTGATCGACGGAACAAAGGCGACGGAACGATCATCGGGGTTGAAGAGCGCGAACGCCGACCCGCGCACGAGCGGAGAGAGGTCGTATGAAAATTCCTGGAACACCGACCATCGCGCGGGTGAAAGAAGTCCGAGTTTCTGAGAGATGGGAAGAAATGCGGCGGCGTTGGACGAAGTGCCCTGGCTGTTGTAGAGCACTTCGGTATGAATGTAAAATGAATTTTGGAACGTATAATCCCCCGACAACGCTCCGGAAAACATTTTTGACGATGTCGCTGCGCCCGTAAGAATGGCCGGCTTATCGGACAGCAATGCCTCTCCCCGAAACCCGCCCCCTGCAATATCTCCCGCCCAACCCATCCCGCCGTACGGCAAACCGTAGCGATCTCCTCCAACAATATGGAAATCATAGTCCCAATGGTTAAGCGACCAGAGAAACCCTGTAATGCTTTTTGAAAATTCCGTCTCAGGTTTGTATGCGAGAGCCACTTTCGATACCGGGCCGGTGTAGTATTGAACCTGAGCGGCGTCGACTCCCGGCCGTTCGACGTAATCGAAATCGAGAACGGAGAGCGGGTTAAATATATCGATGACATTCCACACGAGGTTCGTCCCCCACGCGATGCGCTGACGGCCAACGGTGGCCTGGACATTATTGACGGCCCAATTGGCGTAAAGGCGGTCGACCTCCGCATACCCGAGCGATTGCGTGCTGCTCCAAACAGTTGCGTCGAGATGTCCGTATCCCGATCGGTTTTTGATCTGGTCCGCAAAGAGCGGCGTATGTTCGACCGTCCCGCCGTAATATCCGCGGAATCGCAATTCCATCACTCCGGTGATCGCATCGGTCGGGTACCATTTGGTATTCAGGCGGGCGTGGATGAGTTGGTCGACGGTATTGCCTTGCGGTGAGTCGTAGGTTGTGCTGAGAAGGTACTCGAGATAGCCGCCGACGTCAGTCCGTGCATTCTGGCAAATGACCAACGCGGGGACGAACATACAACACAACATCGAGACAACGGGTTTCATGCATGGGATCCGGCAGACATGACGTCGCTTTTAATTTTTCCATCCTCGATGGTCACGACGCGGTGCGCGCGTTGAATGACCCTTGCATCATGAGTGGCAAAAACGAACGTCATCTCATATTTACGGTTGAGGTCTTCCATGAGCTCAAGAAGAGAGCTCGCGGAATGGGAATCGAGGTTGGCTGTCGGCTCGTCCGCAAGCACGAACCCCGGATGCGATGCAAGCGCGCGCGCGACTGCGACTCTTTGCTGCTGGCCTCCGGACAATTCCGACGGGCGGCTGTCCAGCCGATCCTTCAGGCCTACCGCTTCGAGCAGTTCGATCGATCTCGCCTCGCGTTCGGTCTTATCGATATTTTGGAGCAGCATGATGAATTCCACATTCTCTTTGGCGGTGAGGACCGGGATGAGATTATACGCCTGAAAAACGAATCCGATGTGATGGAGACGAAAATCGACGAGGCTGCTTTCTTTCATCGAAGAGATGTCCGTTCCATCGATGGTGATAGTCCCCGATGTCGGTTGATCGAGCCCGCCGATAATATTGAGGAGCGTGGTCTTGCCGGATCCCGACGGTCCGACGATCGCCGTGAACTCAAGTTTCTCCACCCGCAGGTCGACCCCGTTGAGGGCGCTCACGGGGATGCTTGCCTGATTATATACTTTTGTAATTCCGTTCAATTGAATAAGGGGCATAATATTCTGTTCGTTAATAAGTTCGGATGGCTGTTGCAGGCCGTAACTGAATCACTTTCAACGCGGGATAGATCGCCGCAAGAACGGCGGTCGCAATGATCATCACCGTGAGGACCGGATACGTGCTCGTCGGAACAGTCGGCACTAAAATGCTCCCGATGCCGTAGTAGGCCAACCCCGCTGAGAAGGCGCTGAGATCGATACCCGAACGCTGGAGCGACGCGATCGTCCCCGCGCCCAGCAACATTCCCGTTATGCCGCCCGTCAGTGAGAGAAAAACTGTTTCCATCATCACCATCAAAAATACCTGGCGGCGTTTCATGCCGACTGCCATGAGCATCCCGAATTCCCTCACGCGGTCGAGGACCGACATCAACATTGTGTTCGTGATGCCGAAAAGAAGTGCGGTGAGAATAATCCCGAGAAAAATATTCATGAACACACTCGTGCTGTCGGCAGTGATCTTTAATTCCGGCGCAAGCTCCCGCCAGCTGAGGACTTCGAGCGAAGGGAAGCGCTTTTGTACTTTATCGAGAACGTCCGGAACGGATGCGGCGGAGGCCAAGCGGATGCCGATTTCATGGATCATCGAACTTCCGAGCAGCGGGAAGAGATCGTGCTGAGTTACGTAAAGGGTCAATCCATCGTATTGCGATGACGCAGTTTGGAATATGCCTGCAACCCTGAACGCACCATAGACGAGAGAACCGTCGGGGTTTTGGAACGTCAGCACGATCTTTGACCTCACCCTGACGTCGAGTTTCTCTGCCAATTTTTTCCCGATGATGATCGCGTTGGACCCCGCCGAATCAAGGTACGAACCCTCGACAATTTCTTTGCGGATCGCGGTCGCCGATTCCTCCGCCGAAGGCACGATGCCTTTGATCATCACGCCCTGAGAAGAAGAGGGGGACGAAGCCATGCCGTCGATGATGCACCGCCCCGTCACGGCATACACTGACGGAAGGCCGCTCACAAACGCAAGGACTGTGTCGGCGCCGGGAATCACCATCCCGATCTCTTTTTCATCCCGGAATCCCGGCGCATGGATCTGAATATGTGTGAGCTCGCGTTCGATCGCGGAGTTCACCATCGTCTCTCCCATCCCATCCATGACGCCGGCGGCAAACAGCCCTCCCCATAGACCGAGCGCAATCGCCGCGATAACGATCCCGCTCCGCTTTTTACTCCGCCAAACGTTCTTCCATGAAATGCGAAAAATCATAACGGACTCACTTGATGTATTCAACTCTTCAAACGATTCAGCCGTGCATTGCGCTCACCGGCCGGAGCGACCTAATGACAAACAACGGATACAGCGCACTTAATACTCCCAGCCCGAAAACCGAAAACCCCTGGATCGTAAAAACGATCGGAGCGATGCTCAGAGGCACGATCGGCTCGAAGCCGTAGGCAAGCATCGCCTTTGCATAGTCTCCCCCCAAATGAATGGGGTTAAAATAAAAATAATACACAGGAGGGATTGAAATAAGAACGCCCACAACCAGTCCCACTGCAGAAACGAGAATAGACTCGATGACCGTGATGACGATGAGTCTCCATCGCTTCATTCCGATCAACACAAGAATACCGAACTCACGCGTCCGTTCGACCGTCATCATCATCACTGTCCCAAAAATTCCGAAACCGATGACGACATACAAGATCAGCAGCATGAGGACGGTCCCCGCGTCGTTCGCGTCGATCCCCTGAACAAGTTCCGGCATCATCTCTTTCCACGTCATCACTTCTTTGTCGCCGTCGACGACCTTTTTGATCGCCGCCGCGGTTTCATCGAGCGCTTTGTTGTCGTCGAGCAGAACCGCGAGAGCCGTCAGGCGGCTCGGCGCCGAATAGAGCTGCTGGGCAAATCCGAGCGAGAGATAGACCATCGAATTATTGAGGTCGGGCAAAGGATATTTCACCAATCCCTGGATCGGGACGATCGCGGCCGCGGTGACTCCTTCAAATCCTTGGCCGTAGACGACGATGCTGTCGCCTACTCCGACGTGGAGGAGTTGTGCAAGTCCTTCAGAGACCACCGCTCCGGTCGAACCCGTCTCGATATATTTTCCAGCGACCATTCTCTTTTTCAACCCCGTCATATTGTCTTCACGCTCGGGGTCGATGCCGACCACCGAGGCGATTTTTGTCGTCGTGGCATGCGAGATGAGCGAGATGGTCTCCAGGCGCGGCGTCACGCAGGCGACGTGAGCGGTCGCAGCGACCTCATCGATCTCGCGCTCGGGCATTTCCATGCTCTGGTCGAACGAACGATTGTCCCAATAATGATTGCCGTGAACTTGAATGTGCCCTTCATAAAAACCGACTGTGACGTGAACCATGTATTCGTCCTGGCCGAATTGCGCCGAAGAAAATACCACGGCGACGAACACCGAAATGACGACAGAAGTGATGAGGAGCAGCGACCTCCTTTTATTCCGCCAGATATTGCGCCAGGCGAGCAGCACGTAAAGGTTGCCGGAATGCCGTTGTCCGTGATGTTCGGAACGAGAGCTCATCGGACACGCTTCATATTTTGTTCCGAGAAGAAGGCGGCGTCGAGGTTGATGGAAAACTTCATCTCGTGATAATCGAGGACGGTCTTTTGGCCGGGCTTGTTTGACGGGATCATCTCCCAGTGAGCAGGGATCGACCGTCCGTCGAATGTCTTGACATCGCTGCCGAAGAACGATTTTTGCAGATTTCCGTCTTCGTCATAGTACTCCGTTTTCAATTCAAGATAGGATCCTTTGGAGATCCAGAGGTATATTTTTCCCCACACAACTCCCGCTTCGGGTTTGGGGATCAGTTGGATCTTCCAACACTTCATCCCTTCGTATGTCTCCTCGCCGAGGATCGAATGAGTATAGTCGTCCACGATAGACGATTGACGGACGAGGTCGTCGTTCGTGAAATCCGACCCCATCCACGATTGAAGCATCATCGACGGAGGGATTTTGATGATGCGCTGGATCGAAGGGACCCAATTCCATACTTCATTTTTTCTTTTCAATGTCACCGACCCTTTGTCGCGCGCCGGTTCGCTGATGTAGACGAGCGCATAATCGGGCTCGAGCGACCACGATTTCATCGAGATCGTTCGCGTCCATTCGGGCTTGACAATGGTCATCGAAATTTCTGAATACGTGTGCGTTCCCCGGAGAAGGTCGTTCGCCTTCTTGACGATCTCCTTCGCATCCTGCGCACACAGAGAAAGAACGCATAGTGTGGAAAGAATAAGGATGGCGATGAAACGACGCTTCATGGATTTGTCCTACGGGTGAGAGGTATCATGATGAGCCTTTATGCGATTGCACGACGGAAAATTTTACGAACAGCGCAGCTGTCGAGGCCGGAATTACCCTATTCGCGGTTAAAACGTTTATGCCTATAAGATAAAATACGATAACATAAATTACAATGACGCATCATTCTAAGTTGTCTTCGGTCTGCAGGGAGTTATCGAAAAACACGTTGATGAGCCACAAAGTCACTAAGACCCTGAGAAGCCAGTCTTATTCGAAAAAATGCTTCGCGTCTTTGTGCTTTTGTGGCAAGTCTCTCACATTCCTGATGTTTCACGATTTTTTACTTCCGTTCTTGGCGTAGTACGCACATACTTTATTCACAACGCACAGCGGACACTTCGGGTCTGTCGGCCTGCAAATCTCTCTACCGAGGAAGGAAAAGCTCATTCCTGCATCATTCCAGTCTTTTTGAGGAAGGACCTCCATCAACTGCTTCTCAATTTTTTTAGGGTCTTCGCCTTCGGCGATGCCGAGCCGCGGAGCAACGCGTATGACGTGCAAGTCGACAATGATCCCCTCCGCTTTGCCGCCCGATTCCCGAATAATGACGTTCGCGGATTTTCGGCCGATGCCGGACAACGCCGTAAGCTCGTCGAGCGTCTGGGGGATGTTATCGTCGGTGCCGATGGCTTTGGCAAGGTCCATGAGCCATTTCGTCTTGTTGCCGAAATTCCGGACCGACCCGATGAACTTTTGCAGGTCGCCGGCTTTCACCTTCGCCAGCTCCTTCATCGACGGAAAAGCTTTGAAAAGCGCAGGGGCGATCTCGTTGATATGTCTGTCGGAATCCTGAGCCGACAGGATGACCATCACGGTCAGCTGATACCGGTTTTTGTAATCGAGAGGATGCTTCTTCCCTTTGTACTGTTTGAACAAAGGTTTTAACGCCTCAGGCCAGTCGACTTTGCGCGATGTTGCCATGTACATTCCTTTCAAAATGAGTACGATAATATTTAGAGCGCTGCAGTGCTTTCTTACGTGCGATGTACACTCAATCCCCTATCCACTGCGTGCCGCAGATATATTTGAACGCACAGCCGCGACATTCCTTCTCAAAATTTTCTGTCGGCGCAAAAGGATGATCTTCATCCGTGATCTCGTCCATCAAGCCGACGGTGACTTTTTCAAGCATCGCAAATTTTTCTTTTGCCGCATCCTCATCACCGAAGAGAGCGTCTTCAATGTCGCTGTCTAGTTCTTGCTTTCCGAGAAAAAGATAAGCCGGCATGATTTGCTCGAGGGGGGTTGAGGTTGCCTTTGCGTAAAGAATCGCGTAGAACGGCAACTGAAGAGAGCCGATGGCTTCGCCCCACGATGCCCTATTATCAACATCCAGTTTGTCGAAATGTATTTTCGTGTACTTTTCACTGGCTCCCGTTTTATAGTCTAAAATATACTTCTTTTGTCCGCGCAGTTCCACTCTATCTAACGTCCCTTTAATTTTATACTCGCCAATCGACGATTCCAACTTTAGTTCAACGTCCATGATAGTGATCCCTTTTTCCGACTCCGGGATCTGATAACGAAGAAAGAAGTCCTTAAGATGCGTCGAGATTTGTTTTTTCAATAAAAATACGGCTCCTACCGGATGAGGCCCGAATTCCGATGAAAAACAACGGTCAACGAACTCTTCGAAAGACGAAAGAGTGAGCGAATTTTTTGTCAAATGTTTCCCTTTGAGCGTGCGAAAATATGAGGCAAGCAAAAAGTGAATGAAGCTCCCGATTTCCGTCTGTTCAAGCTCCCCGGAAATTTCTGCGCGCTCCCGAAGCTGCAATACAAAAGCGTAATAAAATCTTAACTGGCATCGCACGTACGTGTCGAGAGCCGTTGCAGTGAATGCGAAGCTTTTCAGAAAATCGCCGACTTCCGCCGTTTTCGGAATGGCATTGGGGAGATGGTTCGCAAGGTTCACACGATACTGCACTGTTCGGATGTATTCGTCGCCGCTCAACCGGCGGTCCCGTTGTTCGTTCTCCCATAAGAGCTTTTCGAGGAACCTGCTCTTTTCCTTTTTCCCTCCCTCGGTGAAAAAGAAATGCACTTCTTTTGCGCCGTGGAGCAGCAGGTCGAAATAATACTCCGCCACGCGCTCACGATCGCGAAACGTCGGAAGGCCGAGCGACTCGCGTAGCTTCAACGGCAACAGCACGTCGTGTCCCTTATTTCCGGGAATGATGTCGTCGTTCGCATCCAGGACGAAAACCGTATCGAACTGCAAATTTCGCGTTTCGAGGAAGCCAAGGACCTGAAGGCCGTGCAGCGGCGTTCCCGTGAAGGGCACTTCGGCAGAGGCGACGTAATTCCGGAAGAACAAGACATAACCGGTGAGGTCGGGAAACTGCATTCCGCTGAGCGACGAAGCCGAAATGGCATCGAGGTTTTCGATAAGAGCTTCGGCGAAGGGGCGGAAGAATGGATGGAGCCGAGCTGTGCTGCGGGCGTCGATGTACTTCAGAACATCGATTGCCCTTGCGGCGAAATCCCCGATGCTCTTCGGGTCGCTCAGTTTGACGATCGTCTCTTTATGGATCGCAATCAAATGGCCTCTTAACATTTCAGCGGAGACTTTTTCACCGGCGCCGGTGACTCGTTGTGCCGCCCTCTCGAACACCGGAATATTCTTCTCCAGTTCCTCAAGCGCGAAATACGAGTCCGGCCGTTCCTTCAAAAATATTTCCTCGATCGTGTTGCAGAGAATACGCGTCACGTCGGAACGGTTTCCGTATCGAATGTTCTTGGTGTAAGGATGGAGAATGAATTTGACGTAGCTTGGGATCGCATAACGGCCTTCGTTTTTCGATACGGCGAGTTCCATCACGGTTTCGAGAAAGCCGTAAACGGGCGTTCGCGTGGCGGGATAGCCGAGCGAGATGTTGTATGTGTCGTCCGGAAGGAGCGCGAGCGTCTGGTGGAACAGCGGAAAAAGCGTTTCCGCCGCAGGGACGACGATCGATGTGCCCTCGATCGAGGCCGGGTCTGCCTTTAGCTTTTCATGGATCTTTTCGCTGAGGGCAAAGACCTGCCCGTGGTCGTCGGCGCTTCGGGTAAAGTGCAACGAAGGAGGAGCGCTGTCGCGTTGCGGGATCTCCGGAGACAAGCCCAGTTGTTTGAGACTGTTCCCGATGCCAAGACCGTTCTGAAAAATTTCAACGACATTCTCCAGCGTGGAGAAATGTTTGAAAATTATCTCTTCGGATTTTGTGAAGGCAAAAAAGCCGGCAAAAATAATTTTCGCCGTGCCGCGGAAATCAATTTCATGTACCTTTTCCGCTGCGAACCGGTACCTCATCGAACGGGTCGCAAGGCGCCGTTGGCCGGCCGTCGCATACAATTGTTCGTAAAACACGAGGAGCGACGTCAGCCCGCCGAACACGATGCCGGAGAGCGCATCTTTCACTCTGCGAAGAGGAACGTCCGCCAGCCAGAGTTCTTCCAGCTCTCCAAAAATTTTCATCCCGAGAGGCAAAAACGCATCGAGCTCAATAAAATGACCGCCGCCGAGTCGCTGCGGGTCCGCAAGATAGATGTCATGCAGCAGCGCGACGGCGTCGAGCGGCTCCAGACGGCCGAGACCCGCCTGCAGTTTTTCCTCGCAGAGGTAGTCGATAAAATGGTCGATAGAAAAGATCTTGGGGGGAATGAATCCCTTTCCCGTTCTACTCGCCAACGCCCTTCGCAACATGTGGGCTGGACGCTTCCCGGGAAACACGACGATGTTGTTCGAAAAATCGCGTCCGTCAGGAACGAGCAACGGAACGATCTCGTCAACAAGATTTTGCTGCGGAGAAATAAGCGAGATTGTGCTCATGAGATGTTCTTTTTGTTCTTCAAATCGACGTAGGCAATTACACCGCGAACCGTTTTATCCGGATAGATATCTCTGATGATTTCCATATAATTCCGGACTTGGCGGATATATTCCGCCTCGGGTTCATTGCCGCCGGTTTTAAAATCCATGACTGTAACGCCGGCCGGGTCGACGATGATCCTGTCGGCGCGGTACAACGAACCCTGAGCGTTCGTGAGGTCTTGTTCGCGAAGAATTTTTCTTCCCTCTTTTCGGACAAAATAGTCTCTCACTCCCGGGGCGGCGATAAAATCTGATACTGCCTTCAGGATTTCCGTCCGACCGACGCCGCTCGACATGTCGACGATAACTCGTTCCACAGCGGACGCAAGTTGTGCACGCTCATCGCCGTCCAAAAATTCGACCAGCGAGAAAACACGATGGACCAGGTCCCCCCTTTTTGCCTCGACCGATCCGATGCTCTCATACTCCTGTACCGGCAAAGGCTTGCGCTTGCGATGATGGAAAGCGCTGACGATTTGCCCCGTCGAGGCTTTGGACGGACCGGAAGCAACGGCGCGTGGTTCCCCGTACTTTTTCGACGGAAGAAATTTGGTCGGCTCCTTCGGCTCTTTCTTAAAAACTCCGACGACGTACATCTCTTTTTCGGCCCTCGTAAACGCGACGTAGAGCTTATTAAGCATGTCAACGGTGTCGCGAAATTGCTCCTCCTCCAACAATGCCCCAACCTCTTTAACCTTTTCGGCAATATCTTTATTCGCTTTCAGGATCGTCACTGAATCTTCGTCCTCACGAACGATGTACCCTTTGCCGCGGGCAGGGTGGTCGTACAATAAAACTATAACGACGGGGAAACCCATTCCTTTCGCTTTATGGACAGTCATCACGGAGAGAGCGTCGATGCCGGCCGGCACATCGATCTTCCATACATCCTCGACCGATTCGTCGTCGACATAGGCAAGAAAATCCTTGATGGCATTTCTCCCTTCTTTTTCGAACGCTTTGATCGCTTCGAGGAGCTTCACAAGAGAGGCCTCTTCATCCGGGGACGTGCCGAACACGTCGAAAATTTTATAGGCCTCCGAAAGCAAATCGTACAACGGCAGATAACCGACGATATTGAATAGATGCTCGAAATATTCGTCCCACACACTCGTGTACCGCTGGCGAAAACCGGTATAGAGCGGTCCAACCTCGTTCCGTTTCGCTTCGGCGATCCATTCCGCGATCGCGCCCGGCACGATGCCGGCGCGATGGCCGGCCGCGCATCGAGTGAACACATCGCCGAGAATGAACGTGGCGAACGAAAGGTCGTCCACAGGAGTGTCGAGAAACCTGAGCAGCGCGATAAATTCGCCTGCGCTTTTTCTCCTCCTCACATCGAGCGTGCTGTGCGAGATGATCGGGATTCCCTTTTCGTTGAGCCAGCCGCTGACTTCAACTACATTTTTGTTGTTGGGAGTGAGGATAGCGATCTCATTGTACTTGTAGCCGCGGGAGAGGCAATCGTCCACGATCGCCTCCAACTTTGTTCTCTCCGGCGTCTCCTCGTCTAACTTTTGTACGACGGCAACGTCGACAACGCCTTGATATCCTCCGGACTGTTGTGCATGTTGTTTGAATGCCGATAGACCGCTCGCCTTCGACGCCTCCTCATACCCTTGTCCGGGAATGATTTTGTGGAACATGTCCTTGTTGAATTCCACAATTTCTTCACAGCTTCGGTAGTTCGTCTCAAGAGCCACCGTTGTATGGTCCGCCGAGGGAAATGGATTTTTCTCCGAGAGGGATTTCATGATTCTCCAATCGGCGTCGCGAAAGCCATAGATGGATTGCTTCGTATCCCCGACAACAAACAGACTTCCGCCTTTCGACAACGATTCCTCGATGAGCGGGAACAGATTCCTCCATTGCAGCTGCGACGTGTCCTGGAATTCGTCGATGAGATAGTGGTAGATCGTCTCGCCGATCTTAAAATAAATCTCCGGCACCGCTTGAACGTTGAGATGTTCGGCAAGCGTTTTATTGACGTCGTCGATAAAAATCTGACCGGATTGCTTTTTCACTTCCCCGATCGTGTGCTGCATCATCGCATAGGCCTGAGCATACGGCCGGTAATAAGATTGGGCGTAGTGCAGAAACCATTCTTCAAGAAGCTCATTGAGCCCCAGCTGTTCCTGTTCAATTTTGGGGAGCCATTGCTCGCTCGCCGCGGTCTCTTTCTTCCCCTTCGGCTTGTTGACAGGGCTGGACCGAAACTTCCGATCGATGAGGCTCCCGACATCGCCCGCGCGGATCAACTCCAAATCGACTTTAAATAGATGAGACATTGCAAGAGTGGATTGATCGATCAGGGCTTCGACTGTTGCCGCCTGGGCAATGACCCGATCTCGCAGCCCTGAGGTTTTATCGTCGTCATTCCGGATTTCAAGTGGCTTCGTATACGATGCAACCATGCGATAGATCTTTTTGATCTGGTTCGCAAGGTCGCCGTAAACGTCCCACAAGAACGAATCCTCCCTTTTTCTGTTCTCCGCGATAAATTCAATTATTTTCCCGACGATCGATGCCTGGGCGGCCCCCTCCCGTATTTCTTTGGAAAAGAGATCGAATGCCTTGTCGAAAATGCGGTCGGCGTTGAGCTGGACCTCAAAATCCGGATGGATGCCGTATTCGATCGATGAGGAAGTAAAGATCGTCGACATGAAACTGTCGACCGTTTTCACATGAAAATCGGAGTAGTCGTTGAAAATTTCGTCCACAAGTGAGGACGCTTTCGCGCGGAGGTCGGCAGGCCGGTTCGGAATAAGGCGTCGGAGGTCTGCCAACGTCTCCATATCGCCGAGAGCGGCAAGCTTCAGCAGTTTCAGGATGCGCTGTTTCATCTCCGCGGCGGCATTGTTCGTGAAGGTGATCGCCAGGATATTCCGAAGCTCGTTATGCGGAATTTTTTCGGAAAGCAAAATCTGCACGTACCTCTGCGCAAGGGCTTGAGTCTTCCCCGCTCCTGCGGAAGCGATAGTGACCGTCACGGAGGGCAACACGATCCCGTCTTCATTGGTAAGTAGAGCAGACATGCGTCAATCCCTCGAAAAAACAAAGACCACGCGGAATAAAATAAAATATCCAAACTGCAGGGAGTTTGGATATCGAACAAACATCAGAAGCGTCGATCAGATCGCATATTTAAGGGCGATCCATTCCGGAATATTTTCAGCCCTGCCGGATTTCAAATTCACCATCGTATAACGAACATAGCCTTCGCATGAGAGTTTGTTATTCTCTTTTTTAAAAATTTCGAAGTGCACTGTCACGCCGTCCTTCAGCATTTCCTCGATCCATGTCCGGACAATAATTGTATCTCCAAGGACCAAAGGACGTTTATGTTCAACGTGCGTTGTATTCACAACCCAGCTGTACCCGAGGGAGATAAATTCCCCCATATTCATCTTATAGCAGCGCTCCATCTGGTCGTAGCGCGCGGCAAGCACATAATCCAGATATCGCGTGTTATGCACGTGCTGATTCATGTCGATATCGTCGGGGCGTACCTGCAGCTCGGTTTCAAATTTTGAGTATTGTTTGGTCATGAGAATTCCCTTGAGCACACGATACAAACAATTCGCTGGAAAATCAACGCCGGCAGCGGCGGGTTTGTAATGAGCTAGACAGCAACATATAAACGCTAAAATCAAAAGCTCCACGGGGATCTTCACCGTGGAGCTTTTGCCAAACGAAGAATCACTTTTACTTTTTATCCGGATAAGGAGGAGGCGGCGGAAGCTTCGACGGGTGCCCCTTCAACTCGTCGAGAATGACTTCGATCGCTTTATTGAGTTGCTGATCCACGCCCGCATATTCCTGAGCCGGATCGTTATCGACAACGATATCCGGGTCGACTCCATGCCCTTCCATGATCCATTTTTTCCCTTCGAGATCGTACCGGGAGAATTCCGGCTTTGTGAGGAATCCGCCGTCAAGCAACGGCAGCGAGCCGCGAATACCGACAACTCCGCCCCACGTTCTCTTGCCGACCACCAGGCCGATCTTGTATTTCTTGAAGCGGTAAGCGACGATATCGCCGTCCGACGCGGAAAACTCGTCTGTCAGCATGACTTTGGGACCCACCATCGTCCCGCCCGGATCAGCTGCCCATGAAGTATTGCGCGCGATATCGATCATCGCAATTTCGCGGTGCAGTCTCTCAATGATCATCGGCGAAACAAATCCGCCTCCGTTCCCTCGCACGTCGACGATCAAACCTTCCTTCGTGAGCTGAGGATAATAATATTTCACGAACTCGTCGAGCCCGTCGAAACCCATATCCGGTATGTGTACATAGCCGATCCGTCCGCCCGACGCTTTCGAGACTTTTTCGATATTGGATTGCACCCAATTGAAGTAGTAGAGGCCGTGTTCATCCCCGATCGGAACAACGACAGTTTCGTGACTTCCTTCTTCTTTAGGTTGAGCGTTTAATTTCAACGTTACTTGTTTGCCGACCGTCCCAACGAGGGATGCATAGATGTTGACCATCGTATTCGTCGGCTTGCCATTCACCGCAATAATATACTCGCCCTCCTTGGCGTTGACGCCGATCTCGGTGAGAGGAGACCGAAGCGTATTGTCCCAGTTTTGACCGCGGAGAATTTTAGCGATCCGATAATATCCCGTTGCAGGATCGCGTTCGATATCCGCACCGAGAAGCCCCGTCTTGATCCGTTCGGCGTGCGGCATTTCTCCTCCGCCGACGTACGTGTGGCCGGTGCTCAACTCGCCGATCATTTCTCCGATGATGTATGTCAAATCGGCGCGATGATTGACGTAGGCAACAAGGGGCTCGTACTTCTTTTTTACGCCTTCCCAATCGACCCCGCTCATGTTCGGTGCGAAGTAGAAGTCGCGCATTTGCCGCCACGCTTCATGAAAGATCTGTTCCCATTCTGCATGATGGTCGACCGTCATTTTCATATCCGAAAGGTTCAGCTTCTCTTTGATGTCAATTTTGGAGGTAGGAAGGTCGATGATCGCGTATGAACCATCCTGGCCTACGATCGCCTTCTTGTCGTCCGCGGAGATCTCATAGCCGTTGAACTCGCCGAGTTCCGTTTCCTTCTGTTTGTCAAGGTCATAAAAGAGGAACTGCGGCTTTTCATCTTTGCTGCCGTTCCTGATGTAATACACCTTATCGTCGACGGAGACGATATTTCGATAGCTTGCAGCCATGATCGGCAATACGGCGACCCGTTGTTGTAAACCGTCAATGTCGACTTTGACGTCGGGTTTCCCTTCATCCTTTTGATCTTTTTTCTTTTCCGGCTTTTCCGAATCTTTTCCCGCCTCCGAAATTTTCACTTCGTCGCTTTTCGGTTCAAACGGAGATTTCGTCTCCTTCGAAAGAGCGACGAAATAAATCTTCGACATGTCGTTGTACACATGTTCCAACTCCGTCTGACTGAGCGTCGGGTTAAATGTTCGGTCGGAAATGAAGAAGAGATATTTGCCGTCTTTGCTGAACGAGGGGCCGTAGGAAGAATACCAGCCGTCGGTCACAGGCGTGGTCTCTTTTTTCTCGAGCGAATACAAATAAATGGTCGTCATCGCTGAATCTTCGGGCTTTGCGTATGCGATCCACTTGCTGTCCGGAGACCACGCGTAGTCGTCGATCTCCCACGCGGTCGCGTGAGCCACTTCCGTCACTTTCTTCGTCTCAACATCGACGTACTGCAGCCGTTGCAGCCGGTCCGACCACATGATCTTCTTGCTGTCGGGCGACCAATAGATCTGGTATTTATACGGAGGGCCTGTTTTCGTCAGCTGCGTTCCTGGGGCGCTCCCGTCCTGCGGCATGATGTAGACCTCGTCCTCGCCCGAAGCGTCCGAAATATACCCGATCCATTTTCCGTCGGGAGACCATTTGGAATCGCGCTCGTGGACACCTGACGAATTGGTAAGGTCGCGCGTGTTGCCGTACTTTTCGGGGACAGTGAAAATGTCTCCTCGGGCTCCGAACAATGCCCTGCTCCCGTCGGGGGCAATCTCATAATTTTGAATGTTCTTGCTCACATCGACAACGCTCGTCCGCCCTATCGCAAGGTCTTCGTCGATGGAAACCGAAACTTTCTCTGCCTTCTCCGTCGCAAGGTCGAACCGATAAATGTATCCTCCATTTTCGAACACGATCGCGTTGTCTCCCAGCGAAGGGAACTTGATATCGAAATCGACAAAGTTTGTCAACTTCTTCGTCTCCTTCGACGTGAGGTCGTAAGAATAAAGGTTCATCCTTTTGTTTTCATCGCGGTCGGAGATAAAATAAATCGTGTTCCCATGCCACATTGGGATAATATCTTGAGCCGGGTTGTCCGTGAGGTTTGTGACGTGCTTCGAGTCAAAATTGAACAGCCAGATATCATCCGCCTGGCCGCCGCGATATCTCTTCCATGTTCTGAATTCTCTGAACACTCTATTATATACCATTTCTTTGCCGTCGGCCGAGAAAGAACAAAATCCTCCGCGCGGTACGGGAAGTTCCTCGGGGAGTCCGCCGTCGATCGACTGCAAATACAACTGGCCGTTGAAATCATTCCATTCGATCCTCCGGGAACGGAAGATGATGTGGGAGTTGTCCTTCCATCCCATGACAAGGTTGTTGGGACCCATGCGGTCGGAGACATCATCGCGGTCGAGGGTCGCCGTGAACGTGAGGCGTTTTGGCACGCCTCCTTCCGAAGGCATCAGATAGACCTCGGTATTGCCGTCGTACTGGCCGGTGAAAGCAAGCCATTTTCCGTCGGGGGAAAAGCGGGCGAACATTTCGTATCCGACGCTGTTCGTCAATTTCCGTGCGATGCCGCCGCTCGCTGAGACCGTGTAAAGATCCCCGGCATAACTGAACACAATATTGTCTCCATGTATGGTCGGAAAACGAAGAAGGCGGGCCTCCTGTTGACCGAAAGCCAAAGAGACGATTGTAAGAAAAAGCGAACACATTAGGACGAATCTTTTCATAGGGCTAACCTTGATTAGTTTGACAATAAACTGGGGGCGGTCTTTATACGTCGATCGAATGGATAAGTTTCGTCAATTTTGAACCGTGACGGCCTTTCGCGGCGTAAAGAGGGATAAAGCTGTATCAATATACATTTCAAGAATTTATGGTGCAAATTTCGCTCTTCACAGCTATATTAAAGTACGATAAAGGCGGCGCTTCGACCGCTGTTTGCGCATGGCAATCCTGTTCCGAAAGTTTCAAAAATTTCTTACCATGACAAAAATCTCTCTCCCATCGGCTCGTAGATCCTGCTCTATGTCTTCGCTTAGACTTTCACCGGTTATTCTTTATTTATTCGCTCTTCTGCTTTTAGGTTGCGGCAAAGCATTTTCACTCCCCTCCACCGACTCCCTCTTTCTTCATATCGTCGAACCCGAAACCGATACCACAATAACGATCGCCTCACATCAGAGAATTTCGGCTTGCACAGTCCCGAGTGGGAAAGCGTTCATTAACGGAAAAGAAGTCAAGGTCTACTCAAGCGGCGCTTTTTGCGGCCTTGTCTCCGTACCCGTCGGAACCTCGACCCTGAGACTTGTCGCGCGTGCGGCAAACGGCGATTCGGTCGTCAAAGAATTCCTTCTTCAAAGGCCGGAACCTCCGAAAACTTCTCCGCGGGATCCGCTCGTCATCGATACCGTCATGATGGAACCGTCGCAGGATCTCTGGCTCGGGAAAAATGATATCCTTGAAGTAAAGTTCAAAGGAAGTCCCGGTTATCGCGCGTCCTTCGACATCGACGGCGTCGAATCCGGCATTCCGATGACCGAACTGCCTCCGGGAAAAAGCGGTGGCCTTGAGGGAGTCTACATAGGACGCTATGCGGTGAAGGAAGATGACGAGGCGCGGAACGTGCAGATCCGATTTCGGCTCAAGAAGAGTTTTTTCTCGAGTGAAAAAGCGTACTCAAAAGGTCGAGTTTCGATACTTCCGAAAGAGTTGCCGCAGGTTGCAGAGATCGTGGGCAAGCGCGCATACCTCAATGCCGGCGTAGGGAACGACAGACTTGGCGGCGCCAAGCTCGGAAGCCTCAAGAGCGGCGTGCGTGTTGTTGTCAGCGGAAAGGTCGGAGACCAATACAGGATCCGGCTTGGGGATGATATGGAAGCTTGGCTGCCGACAGATTTTGCTCAGCTGCTTCCACCGGAGACTCCGTACCCGAAATCGCTCGTGGGTTCGCTCACAATCTCCGGGAACGACAAGGAAGATATCGTGACGGTCGCTCTGGACCAGAGGCTCCCGTATCTGAGTCAGCAAACGGTCAATCCAACGACTATTATCGTAGACATTTTCGGGGCGTCGTCCAATACGAATTGGATCACGCATCAATTATCCGGGCAAGGAATACAGAGCGTTGCATGGAGTCAGGTGGCGGCTGAGCAATACCGACTCACGATCACGCTGAAGTATGCGCAGCATTGGGGGTACGATATCGCGTACGATAATGGTTCGACCATGCGCATCGTCGTTCGCAGACCGCCGGTCTATACTTCTACCGACTCGGTGCTGAATCGTATGACGATCGCGGTCGATGCCGGCCACGGAGGCGACAACGACGGCGCGATCGGTTCGACCGGGGTGATGGAAAAAGATATCACCCTTTCAATCGCCAAACATCTCGACTCGCTTCTCATCCTGAAAGGGGTGAATGTCGTGATGACGCGGACCGCGGACGAAACTGTCTCGATGGTTGAACGCACGGATAAGATCCTCAACTCGGGAGCGCAAATCTTGGTCAGTATTCATGCGAACTCAGTCGGAAATTCCGTCGACCCCGAACTGTCAAAGGGGACGAGCGCGTACTATCGTCATATCGGCTTCCAGCCGCTTGCTTCGGCGATCTATGGAAAAATGCTTGAGCTTAAACTCGACCAGTTCGGGATCGTCGGCAGTTTCAATTTTACGCTCAACGCCTTGACGCAAGTTCCGAACGTTCTTGTCGAAACCGCTTTCATGTCCAACCCAGAGGATGAAATCCTTTTGCTGGACGATCACTTCAGAGAAAAAATCGCAGAACAAATTATGAGAGGGCTCGAGGAGTTTGTCAGTTCTAACGGGGATAAGAAAAAGTAGAAGACCGCAAACCTTCCGAAGGTTTTCTATCTAAAATGAGCAAATGCCAAAGCTTTTTCAATGTTCAATCAAAAAACCTTCGGAAGGTTTCTAAAGGTAACCCACAACCCCGCCACCGTCCAATTTGACTTTGATGAGAATAGTTATGATCTTTGCTTGAGTTGTTCGGGGCCTGCTTTTCGCCCAATATTTTTTGCTGGTCAGAAATATAAAGTCCGCCTCGACTGGAGGTGACATGGATCAGCGCGGTAAAATAGAGACCTCAGGCTTCCGCTCGTGCGGAGACTGGGGTTTTTTGTTTTATGGAGGCCAATAATGAAAAAAATGATTATTTATTGCTTTTTCTCATTCATCGTATGCGGGTGTGCAGCAACACGGCCCGAAGGAGTCTCTAACGAATTTCCCCGCCTAATCGAACAAGATCCTCTGCCGTCCATGCCGCCTGATCTTGCAAAAACGCGGCACCAATTCGACCTCCGTTTGAAGGTCAACGAAGATGGGTCGGTCGCAAGGGCGGATATTTTGGACCCGAGCGGAGACGCTGTGTGGGATTCTCTCGCACTCTCTCAGATCGCAAAATGGAAATTTGCCCCGGCACTCGACGATGGGAAACCGATCCCAATGTGGATTACTATGCGAGCTAACGTTAAATTCGAACAGCCCATATTAATGGACCTCGCCGAAATTGTTTGCCGGAACGCCTCAATCGCAGACTCGGTGTACTCGCTCCTCAATGCAGGAGCCAGTTTTGAATCGCTTGTTTCGACATTTTCGATCTCCCACTCGAAAGATCGTGGCGGAAACCTCGGCGAGATCGATCTCTGCCGGTACAGCGACGACATTCGAAAGACGCTGAAAAAGCTTGGGACAAATGAATTCAGCGAGCCGATCGCTTTAGGCGACACCTATGTCATATTCAGGCGGTTGAAGGGAAATGTTCAATTTCAATAATTTTACGGCCACAGCCGGGCAGTTTTTTTCCTGTTCACCGGAATTCTCGAAAGGTTGATAGCATGACTAAGAATAGCGCAGAAAATCGGCGCACACTTTTGAAAGAGCGAGAGATCTTTTGTACGGAATGTGATACATATCTAGAAAATTTTTGCTTCGCCCCCGAGGCCGACAACATCGAGGCGATTAGAAAGACTCTTGCCCAATGCAAACAGAAAGGGAAACATTCCGGCGAATTTTGCGCGAAATTGTTTATCGGAAACTCTGAAACTCTTGAGTCTCTTTGGGACTCCGACATCTGAACGTGAAAGCATTGTGTCGAATTTTTCAACGTTGAATGTTGCATTTATCAACAATGTCAACATGCGTAAGTATAAAGACTTAGTGCAATGGTGCATTTCCGGCTGAATTTTTGTGGTAATATTCAACATTCAACGTCCGCCTAATTTATTTACATCACCCTTCCGTCTTCCCGTAGCGCCCAAGTTTTGCTGGCGTTAATACCCGTCGCAGCTAATTCCGATTTTTTGGCATGATTGTTTGATGTCTCATCCGCAGAAAAACAGCGAATGAGGCAAACAAATGGTCATCATACTTTTCATCTTGATGGTTGTCATTCTGCTCACGTCAGAATATTTCTCCCTCTCTAAGAAAATGGCCGTCAACACCGAAAGACACGTCCAATCTTCGATCGGTAAAGATGAGATCATTGAGCGATATTTTCACAAGGGACATAGCTGGGCTCTTGTACAACCTTCGAAAAACATCGTCGTAGGCATTGATGATTTCGCCCAAACCGTGATCGGTAAGATCACCTCTATTCAATTGCCAAATCCGGGAGCCCTTCTGCGTCAGGGAGAACAATTTGTGACGATGCGGCATGGCGAGAAGGCCCTGTCTCCTGCAGCTCCGCTTTCGGGCACGATCGTCGAAGTCAACGATAAACTAAGATCGAACCCTCAAGGCGTCAACGATTCTCCCCTCGAAAAAGGCTGGGTCGTGAAAATCTCTCCGACCAACCTTGCCGGCGAACTCCGTTGGTTGCTGAAAGGCGTCCCGGCAGCCCGATGGCAGGAAGCTGTCCGCGCGCAACTTGTCCAATGGTTTTCTCCTCGCACCGCTACGGTGATGCAGGACGGCGGAAAAATTGTCGACACGCTAAGCGATACTCTCTCGGACAACGAGTGGCGTATGCTCGTCGATGAATTCTTTAACAAACATGATACTGATACTCACGCTTTTCATTCTTGATGAAGGATTACGACCATGACTGTTCTGCTTTTCATCTCCATGATCATTGTTTTTCTTGGGGTCGATTTTGTGGTCCAAAGAAAGAAACAGATCGCTCCCGTTCCCGCTGAAGCACGACGCCCCTTCTCGACCCCGCGCGTTCCATCGGGCATCTTCTTTGCGCCATCGCATACATGGTTGACGCTGTTTCCGTCCGGGAATGTGCGCATCGGTATCGACGATTTTATTCTCCGCATGATGCACACTCCAGCGATCGTGCCGTTGAAAGAGGCCGGGATGTCGATCCGAAAAGGCGAACCGTTATTCCAACTGAAAGAGGGCGAGCAAGCGCTCACGGCGCGATCGCCGATCGACGCAGACATCGTAGCGATGAACGACAGGATTCAGGATCAGCCCGAAGTGTTAAAAGAAGCTCTGTTCAGCGACGGATGGGCATATACACTCAAGCCAAAAAAAGTGTCGGACCTGAACGGGATGCTGCTCGGTGAAAAGAGCCGAGCCTGGGTTCAACAGGAGGTCGGACGCCTGCGCGATTTTCTCGCCGGCTTTGCCCCGAACGCGGCGCTTTCGCCCGCATTGCTCCAAGACGGCGGCATGCCGGTTGAAGGAGCGCTGAAGAGTATGACCGATGAACAATGCAAACAATTCGAGCAACAATTTCTCGGGATGGAGTAGGCGATGGACACGACGATAAAAAATAAGGGATTGTTGATCGATATCTCAAAATGTGTCGGCTGCCGTGAATGCGCCCGCGCCTGTGCGGAAGCGAACGGGCTGCCGCAAGAAGAGGCCGACGAGCTTTCGGCTACTCATTACACCGTTGTCCAAAGTTACTTTAACGACCAAACGTTCGTCCGGCGGCTCTGCATGCATTGCGAAGAGCCGACGTGTGCGTCCGTCTGTCTCGTCGGCGCGATCAAAAAAACCGAAACGGGAGCCGTGGTCTACGATGCATCGAAATGTATCGGGTGCCGCTACTGTATGCAGGCGTGCCCGTTCGAAGTGCCGCGCTACGAGTGGGGGAGTCTTTCGCCGCGGATCCAGAAATGCAAAATGTGCTACGAACGCGTGGCTGCTGGTGAACAGACGGCGTGCGCGGCTGCCTGTCCATTTGGAGCGACGATCTTCGGCGACCGTGATGACCTCATACGCGAGGCGCGGAAACGTATCGACGAAAACCCGGGTACCTATATCAACCATATTTATGGCCTGACCGAGGCGGGCGGAACGTCGGTCCTGTTCATTTCGAATATCGCATTCGAGAAACTCG
Source organism: Bacteroidota bacterium (assembly GCA_035500675.1). Classification (GTDB taxonomy): domain Bacteria; phylum Bacteroidota; class Ignavibacteria; order UBA10030; family UBA8401; genus JAGVPT01. The sequence continues at coordinate 21,662 of DATJXA010000145.1, forward strand.
GCTTCCCGATGAACCTTCCGAATCATGCGATGCCGCTGCTATCATGGAGAGTGCTTTCGCAAGTACCGAAGTATTCCGTGGCGGCGGGCGTCGTGCTTTTCGGCATCCATTGGATCACCGCGCGCCGCGCTGAAGTTGCAAAGTTTGAAGCCGAAGAGGCGCAAAAAAAACTGGAATCAAGACGAAACTGAAAGAATATCATGATGCCTAATCTCCGAACATTGAAACCGACTTTTTGGAAAACCGCAGCAGCCGTGCTTATCGCCATCGGAACTGTTGCGGCCGTTGAACGATTTACGATGGGCCTTGGGGCGACAACCCACCTGAGCGACCAATTCCCTTGGGGGCTTTGGATCGGGTTCGATTTTATCGGGGTCGGGTTGGCCGCCGCCGGGTTCACGATCGCAGCTACCGTCCACATTTTCAACGTCGAACGGTTCGAGCCTATCGTGCGGCCGTCAATCCTTACCGCCTACATCGGATACATGCTCGTGGTCCTTGTGCTGGTCGTTGACCTCGGACGTCCGCAGAATTTCTGGCACCCGTTAGTGATGTGGAACCCCCATTCGGTGATGTTCGAGATCACCTGGTGTATCATTCTTTACACGACCGTGTTGACGTTAGAATTCGCTCCCGTCGTGCTCGAAAAATTCCATCTTCATGCGCCGATCAAAATACTTCGCACGATTTCGTTTCCCGTGGTCGTGGCCGGCGTCGTGCTCTCAACGCTCCATCAATCGTCCTTCGGTTCGCTGTATCTTATCGTCCCCGAACGGATGCACCCGCTCTGGTACTCGGACATCATCCCGTTCCTCTTTTTCATTTCCTGTGTGGCGGCAGGACTCTCGATGGTCATCTTTTCTTCTTTCCTTTCCGCCCGAGCGTTTGGCCGCCAAATTAGGATGCCGCTCTTTACGGAGCTTTCGAGAGTGTTGGTTGTCGTGCTGGCTCTCTATTTCACCGTGCGCGTGCAAGATTTAATGAGCCGCGACGCGCTCCAATACGTGTTCCAGCCGACCTATCAAAGCATGTTGTTCATCGCCGAGATCGTCATCGGAGTAGTGGTTCCGTTCTTTCTTCTCACATTCCGGCGAGTACGAATGAGCCAAAGAGGTCTCTTCTATTCCTCCATTCTGGTCATTCTGGGATTCGTGGCGAACAGGATGAACACCGCTGTGACAAGCATGGAGTTATGGCCGCAACGAACATATTTTCCGTCGTGGCAGGAACTATCCATTGTCGTTGGCTTGAGCACCGCGGGATTTGTCGCATTCTATTATGTCGCTAAGAATTTTCCAGTCTTCTCATCCGGTCATAAAGAGGAGCCTGTCTCTACCGTCGACAATGCTATGATGGATGAGTTAAGGCTTGTGTCAAAATGATTTTGACTGCTGCAGTGTGATTTTTAGGTCACAGCGGCCATACCATTCTCCCAAGAGGTAAGCATGTATTACAGAAATCTAAAAACACGCGAGCCGTTCACTAAACCAAATTATTGTGTCTGGAATGAATCCGATTCAGACACGAATAGATTGTGCGACCTCAATTTTAAATGCGATGCCTGCCCTGTGAACGAGGGCATGCGAATAGAAACTCTAGCGGACGACGCACCGACATTGCCTTCTTTCTATCCTGTCGTCAGCGACGAGACATCTTTCCAATACTTCGACCGGCGGCTCGATGAATTCTTTAAGCCGCTTTTGTTGACGCCTTTACCGACCGACAGGTTGTATCATTCGGGCCACGTTTGGATTAAAAAGAACTCACCGAGAACAGCCACAATCGGCGTCGATCAAATCGGCGCGTATTTCCTGCAACCGATCGTAAGCGTCGTATTGCCTCAAACACCGTCGCGCATGGAATTGAATTCTCCGTTTACATGGCTCGTCCTGAGAGAAGGAACGATCGCGCTCCGTTCCATCGCACGGGGATTTGCAGATCAGACCAATTTTGACCTCCTGGATCATCCCTATCTCCTTTTAGATGCTCCTTATGATTCAGGATGGATTCTTCGAATGACATTATCTGCCGATAAGACATTTCAGGATGGACTTATTACTGCGGAGGAGTTTACCCCTCTTCTTCAGGATGAGATTTCAACCTTGAAAAATAAATTTACCGCGGCATTCCGGAAAGCGCAGCCGCAGGTGGGAGCCACACTGTACGACGGCGGTCAGCCGGTCAAGAGCGTTCAAGAAATATTAGGGCGGAAAAAGTATTTCGAACTTGTTAGCAAAATTTTTTCGAAATAGCGGTGCAGCCACCCTCCCATCCGCCGTCGTGTAAATCAGAAAACTGCCGCTGCATTTCGCAATTTTGCGACATTTGACGACTCATCGTCCATTTTTTCCACGTTTTCCTCTGTTTTCCGGGCATTCTGAAATGGCACGGGACTTGTCCTTATCCCGGCCGGAGTCGTCTATGAAGTTCACGAACCGGCTGGCGTTCCGGATATTTTTGATCATTCTCTTTGTCATGCTCGCGGGGACCGCTATTCTCACGAAGCTCAGCGTCGACAGGCAGGGAGACCAATATCTCCGCGATGCCGTACAAGGCGCGAGGCGTATCGGCGACGTCATCAAGCGATCCACGAACTACAGCATGATGCTCAATCGTCGCGAAGATCTTCACGAGATCATCAACACCATCGGGACGGAACCGGGTATCGAGGCAATACGCATCTACAACAAAAAAGGGGAAATCACTCTTTCGACCGTCAAGGGCGAAGTTGGAACGTACGTCGACCTGAGCGCTGAGGCATGCACTGCATGCCACTCCCCCGGCAAGCCGCCGCTCTCCCCTAACCCTCAGGAACTCAGCCGGATTTTTTCGTCGCCAAAAGGCTATCGCGTTCTGGGGATGATCATGCCGATAAAAAATGATCCGACATGCGCGACCGCGGCGTGCCATGCCCATTCGGAATCCCAGACCGTTCTTGGAGTGCTCGACGTCATGATGCCGCTACGCGACATCGACGAGCATCTTGCGAGCCTCAACAGGTCGGAATATCTCAACGCCCTCGTCATGTTTCTGGGGATGACGGTCTTCATCGGCATTTTTATTTGGATCGTCGTGAACATCCCCGTACATAATCTCAGGTTCGGGACGCAAGAAATCACAAAGGGGAACCTCGACTATCGACTCTCCGTCACGTCGAACGATGAAATAGGGCGGCTGGCGGCTTCGTTCAATCAAATGGCAGACGAACTGAAACGGGCGCGTAACGAGCTGACTCAATGGGCGCAGACGCTGGAAGGGAGAGTTGCGCAGAAAACGGAAGAGCTGCGGCGCGCTCAAGTGAATATGGTCCAGATGGAAAAAATGGTATCCCTCGGCAAGCTCGCCTCTACCGTCGCTCACGAGCTCAACAATCCGCTCGAAGGTGTGCTGACGTATGCCAAGCTGTTGAAAAAAACGGTCCACGAAGGACAGCTTACCCCGGAGGCAGCGGGAGAAATTCAGAGCGAGCTTTCGATCATCGCCGATGAGACAGCACGATGCGGGAATATCGTAAAGAACCTGCTTCTTTTTTCACGACAAAAAGTTGGAGACTATGTCGATGTCGACCTCCGCGTGATGATCGAACGGTCGTTGAAACTTATCGACCATCACCTACACATCCACAACATCGCGCTGAAATCGGATTACGATACGGAGCCGCTTATGCTGCATTGTGTTCCTCAGCAAATCGAGCAGGCTTTGCTCGCCGTGGAGATCAATGCGGTGGAAGCAATGCCGGAAGGCGGCACCCTTACGGTGGAGGCGTCGACCGTCAAAGAGACCGAAACGATTCAAATCACTATCGCCGACACCGGGGTCGGCATTTCCGACGATGCCCTCCCCCACATCTTCGAGCCATTCTTCACGACAAAAGAAAATGGGAAAGGGACCGGGCTCGGGCTTGCCGTCGTCTACGGCATCGTCGAACGTCACGGCGGTTCTATCAATGTACAATCGAAACTTCAAAATGGGACAACGTTTACCCTCCTCCTTCCCCGCCACAGTGCGCAACGGGCGAAGGAATTTTCGGAGACCTCCTTCATCAGCGGACACACCAATGAACGACAAACCGGACAAGCAATATAACCTTCTCATCGTCGACGACGAGATCGTTGTGCGCGATTCTCTTTCGAAATGGTTCAAACAGGACGGATACAAGGTCGACACGGCCGAAGACGGAGCTCATGCCATCAAAAAAATGAGCGAGGGGCCGTGGGATATCATTCTACTCGATATCAAAATGCCGGGCATGAGCGGGCTCGAATTACAGAAACGGTTGCGAGAAATCGACCCCTCCATCGCGACGATCATGATCACCGCTTTCGCGTCGGTGGAAAGCGCCGTTCAGGCCCTTAAAGAGGGGGCCTTTGACTATGTCACGAAACCAGTGGACCCGGACCATCTTTCGCATCTCGTTGAAAATGCGCTGAGACAAAAAAAACTTGCGGACGAAAACGCCCGCCTGCACGAGAGGATCTCCGAGATGGCTCAAGGCGACGAGATCATCGGCAACAGCCCCCAGATGAAAAAAGTCATCGAGCTTGCGAAAACTGTCGCGCAGACCGACACGACAGTGATGGTCCGAGGCGAGAGCGGGTCGGGAAAAGAACTCATCGCACGCGCGATCCATGCGAACAGCGCGAGACGCTTCTTTCCGATCGTCGCCGTGAACTGCGGCGCCGTCCCCGAAACGCTGCTCGAAAGCGAGTTATTCGGACATGAGAAAGGCGCGTTCACGGGGGCGCAATACCGGCGAAAAGGAAAATTTGAGATGGCCGACGGCGGGACGATCTTCCTCGACGAGATCGGCACGATCTCTCAAAAAATGCAAGTGCAATTACTGCGCGTCATCGAGTCGAAGCAATTTACGCGCGTTGGGGGGAATGAGATGATCCACAGCGATTTCAGAATTATCTGTGCGACAAACAAAGACCTTGAAGCGGCGGTAAAGGAGGGGTCGTTCAGAGAAGACCTTTACTATAGATTGAATGTCTTCACGGTCTTCATTCCGCCGATCCGTGAACGACGCACCGACATTCCGCTTCTCGTCGACCATTTTTTAAAGAAATATTCGGCCGTGATGAACAAGGGGATCGACGAAATTTCTCCGGAAGCGGTCGATGTGCTTGTCCGATACGATTGGCCGGGGAATGTGCGTGAACTCGAAAACGTCATTGAGCGCGCAATGGTCCTTGCAAAACCGCCCTCTATCCGTCCGGAGGATTTGCCGTTTCAGTCCAGCGTCAAACGCCCTGCGCCCGCCGACGATTCCATCGCGTCGGTGGAGAAGGCGCACATCGAAGCCATTCTCGCAAAAACGGGTTGGAACATCACGCGCTCTGCGGAAACTCTCTGTATCGATCGGGTGACGCTCTATAATAAGATCGCAAAATACGGGCTTACGAAACCGTGACCAATGTCCTCACTCCTCATCGTTCCAATATCTCCCTACGACAAAGACGGCGTCGAGGGGCTTGTCGCTCCGTTGCAGACGATTTTTCGTCTTCCGGTCTCGGTCGATCCGCGGAATTCTCTCGACCCTTCCTTTGCATTCGACACTTTTAGAAATCAGTACAATTCCACATCAATTATTTCCGAGCTTGACGAACGTTTTGCCGAGTCGGACAAAAAAATACTCGGCGTTTCGTCCTTAGATTTTTTTGTTCCCGTGTTGACGTACGTGTTCGGCGAAGCGCAACTCGACGGCCGCATAGCCGTCGTTTCATCTCACCGGCTTGACGAGGCATTGTACGGCCTGCCGGCCAACCCGGAACTTCTTCGCGACCGGCTCGTCAAAGAGGCCGTCCATGAGCTTGGACATGTCTTCGGCCTCATCCATTGTCACGACTACATGTGTGTCATGCACGCTTCTACCGTGGTCGAGGATATTGACGTGAAATCGGAAAGGTTTTGCGCTCATTGTGATGCAATGTTGAAGTCTAAAGTGAACGGTTCACTTTCGGCTTTTTATTGACTTTCGGCCTATTTTTTAATATCATTTTCAGCGTACAAATTTATGCAAACCACTTTGAGGAGTCTGAGCGATCGCCCTATGGAGAATCGAAGCGTTTCAAACGATGCGGATGATGGAACGAACCTTTTGGGCGATCATTGTCGCTTCAAGGAGCGCAGCTGAGGGATGGGATGTATCTTCTGTAACATTATTGCAAAGGAAACCCCCGCAGAAATTCTCTTTGAAAACGATTGTGCGATCTCCATTCTCGATGTGAACCCGATCCATTACGGTCACGCCCTCGTCATACCGAAGAATCATCACAAAGACTTTTTGGATGTGCCGGAAAAGGAACTTGCCGGCATTATGCACGCGGCACACGTCGTCTCCCGCGCGCTCGTCAAAAGCTTTGCGCTGGAAGGCTTCAATTTCTTCTCGAACAACGGCACCGTCGCGGGGCAGTCGGTTTTCCATTTTCATATTCATATCACGCCCAGATACCTCGACGACAATATCCGGTTTGTGCTCAAACTGAAGCGTTACGAAGGAGACGACATGAAAGCTGTCGCAGCAAAGATCCGCGCTTCAATTCTTGAATAGACCCCAGACTAAAGGAACACTCCATGCCGAACTATCTTAAGCTCGTTCCCCCTTCCGTAGGCCGCAAGATCAGCGTTTCGAACGGAAAGTTATCGGTCCCGAACGACCCTATTGTTTGTTTCATAGAGGGAGACGGGACCGGTCCGGATATTTGGCGCACGTCGCGAAAGGTGTTCGACGCTGCCGTCGCTAAAGCGTACGGGAACACAAAGAAGGTCAATTGGTTCGAGGTTTTCGCAGGCGAGAAAGCGAACACGGTATATGGGGAAAATACATGGCTTCACGACGATACCCTCGAGGCGATCAAAGAGTACGTCATCGCCATCAAAGGCCCGTTGACGACACCGGTCGGCAAAGGCATCCGCTCGATCAATGTGACTCTCCGGCAGATGCTGGACCTTTATGTGTGCCTTCGTCCGGTGCAATATTTTAAGGGAGTGCCCTCGCCCGTGAAACGCCCCGAGCTCGTCGACATGGTCATCTTCAGAGAGAACACGGAGGATATCTATGCCGGAATCGAATGGAGAGCCGGCACTCCGGAAGCGCAAAAGGTCATCGGTTGGCTGCAAAAAGAAATGAGCGTGAAAAAAATCCGTTTTCCCGAATCATCGAGCATCGGCATCAAGCCGGTATCGCAGGAAGGGACCGAAAGACTTGTACGAGCGGCGATCTTATACGCGATAAGAAATAAAAGAAAATCGGTCACGCTCGTCCATAAGGGGAACATTATGAAGTTTACAGAGGGCGGGTTTCGCGATTGGGGATACGAGCTGGCAAAGCGGGAATTTTCGAGTGAAATCGTCTCGTGGGAAGAATGCGGTGGCAATCCGCCGGCAGGAAAAATCCTGATCAAAGACGTCATCGCCGACGCATTCCTGCAGCAGATCCTCACGCGCCCGGCGGACTACGACGTCATCGCAACGCTCAACCTGAACGGAGATTACATTTCCGACGCGCTCGCAGCGCAGGTGGGCGGAATCGGCATTGCGCCCGGCGCAAACATCAACTACCAAAGCGGGTATGCCGTCTTCGAAGCGACACACGGCACGGCGCCAAAATATGCCGGACTCGACAAGGTCAATCCGGGCTCGCTTATCCTGAGCGGTGAAATGATGTTCCGGTATCTCGGCTGGACAGAGGCCGCCGACCTCATTGTCAAAGGAATAAACGGGGCGATCCAGGCGAAAACCGTTACTTACGATTTCGCGCGTTTAATGGATGGCGCAAAGGAAGTAAAGTGTTCCGAATTCGGCGAAGAGATTGTCGGCCACATGTGACCCCGTGAAGTGCAAAAGGCAACGGGTCACCGCTGACAGTTTTCACTAGTTCCGATCATTTCTTTCCGGCGTAAAAAAGCGAAGAGTTTTCGACAGGCCCTTTCGTTTTCCCCGGACCCTCCATCAGAAGTTTCAATCCACTTCCACCCCCCGCTTGAAAGAAAGCGATCTCAACGCTATGGTATCCCTTCGTCAAAAAAAGCGAGCCGGACCTTTCGACCATTGCATGACGGCCGTCGTTGGTGACAACATCCGAACCATCGATCGAAAGGGCCGATCCGTCGTCCGAAGTGATTGAAAATTGATAAATGCCGTCCGCATCTATTTTGATGTACCCGGAAAACTGGAGCCCGAAATTGAGACGAGCGGTCCCCTCGGGGATGGAAACATTTTCTGTGGTTCCACTTCGTAGCGGAGAGAGCTCGGAGAAGTTAGGGAGACGCTGCCAGGCACCCTCGTAGTATTTATAGAGAAGCCCTTGCTTCAACTTTTCCGGGTCGATCTTAGGGCTCTCCACTTCCGAAACGCCGGTCAATTCCAATACAACGACTGAATGTTTGGGCATCACGAGGTTGATTGCATGGGAGGTCGTTTTAAAACCGTGAAAAGGTTTGACGGTGACGTTGTCGGGGTCATCGGAGGTATTGTGTGCGTTGAGTTTTTCGGACGTAAGGATCTCCCCCGTGACGTTTTTGACGTTGAAAGATCCGATCGAGCAGGCAAGTTCCTCGTCTTTTGTCGCGTCGAGATTGCAGAGCGTGATGTGTATCTTGCCTTCTTTATCGATCGAGGACGAGGCGCTGAGCGCGGGAATGGCGCCTTCATCGACCGAGATGCTGTCGGTGTGCAGCGAGACGGGGATCATCACGGCATCCTGATGCACTTTGTACATATCGAAGACGTCGTACGTCGGCGTCAGCACCATTGCGCTGCCGCGCGTGAGGATCACCGACTGCAGCACGTTCACCGCTTGCGCGATGGCAGCCATCTTGACCCGGCTGCAATGGTTGTTGAAAATGTTCAGGTTAATTCCGGCAATGAGCGCATCCCGCAGAGTATTTTGCTGGTAGAGAAAATGAGGATTCGTTCCGGGCTCGACGGCGTACCATGCTCCCCACTCGTCGACGACGAGAGCCACGCTTTTTCCCGGGTCGTACTTGTCCATGATCGCGGAATTCTTTGTCACGAGCTCTTCCATTTGAAGAGTTTTCACCATGCTGTCGTACCAGCTGCTTTCCGTTACGTCAGTTGCATTCTCGTCGTTGCACCATGTATAATAGTGCATCGAGAGCCCCCAGATCGAATTCCCCATCTCTCGCATGACGACCTCTGTCCAGTGATAATCGTCGCCGCCCGGACCGACGATAATTTTCCTGAGTTGATACTCGCCGTAGTCCTTCATGAAACTGCCGTAGCGGAGCGCCAGGTCGGCGTAATACTCCGGCTTCATGTTTCCCCCGCATCCCCACGATTCGTTGCCAAGCCCCCAATACGCGACACCCCATGGTTTGTCGCGTCCGTTCTTTTTTCTCAGATTCGTGATCGGGCTCGTGTTATCCGAGTTGACATACTCGACCCATTGCGATAATTCCTGAACCGTTCCACTTCCGAGATTCCCGCTGATGTATGGCGCGCATCCGATCTGATTGCAGAGGTCGAGATATTCGTGGGTGCCAAAGCTGTTGTCTTCGGTGACACCTCCCCAATTCGTGTTGACCATCGAAGGTCTCGATGATCTTGGCCCGATGCCGTCCTTCCAATGATATTCATCGGCGAAACATCCCCCCGGCCATCGGAGAACCGGAGCCTTGATCCTTTTCATCGCCTCCACGACGTCGGTCCTGATTCCGCGGACATTCGGGATCGATGAAGTATCTCCGACCCAGAATCCGCCATAGATGCCGTGGCCGAGGTGTTCCGCAAAATGTCCGTAGATATTCCGGCTGATAACGTACCGCGCCTTAGTAAGGTCGATCACAAGAGTATTTTTTGCTTCCTGGGCGTAACCATTACTATTGAACATCTGAAAGCAAATAACGGCAACGAAGATTTTTATGCGGTTCATATCTTTTATCAGCTTTTCGGTTATGAGCGTTCAAACACCTTTGCTCTTGGAAATGACAACAAGAGCTTCAGCACCAGCAGAAAAGAAAATGTGATTCAGCGGTCCAGATTCCTTATCGGGGCCACAACCAGCCGAACACGCCTGCGGTCAACAGCGCATAGATGAGGCCGTCGACGGTCACTTTAATGGTCGTACTCCACGGACGATGGTACCAAATCGACAATTGCCACAGCGCGACAGAATACGAGAGGAATGCTGCGACGCCGGCGAACCGGAATACGTGCAGATATTCTGCGCCAACCGGAAGAGCGCGGCCGGCGACGTAAGCGGAAAAGACTCCGATTACCAGAGAATATATAAACCAAAGAACAAGATTGCTCGTCATCGAAGCGGGTCCGTTCGGCCAGACTGTGAGGGCCACGACAGGTCCTTTCTTCATCTTCTCGGCAAATTCGGGCGATGACATCTCTTTTCTGTCGGCCGGGCGGGGCATCATATATTCCCCGGAAGGGATATTGAATGGCCGGAGGGCATCCATCACTCTGTCTTGGTCGGGCAGCTTCGGGTAGTCCGATTTATGCCACGGCGAAAACATGTGGATGATAGAACTCACGATGAAGACGATCACAGACGAGAGCACTATGGGAAGCCAGAGCATGTGGAGTTGTGTCATGGCAGGTCTCCTTTTTATTTTTTCGACGGCCGTCCGATGCTTTAGGGCAAACCGGTTGCCGATCAAACTCGATCAATACAAGCTTTAAAGTCGATTGCGGGTTCAACGGTTGCGTGCAATCTTAGAAAAAAGGAGGGCAAAAGTCAAGCGGGGATTATGCTCTAAGGTTTAAGGAATCAACTTTCCTGCGCAAGTTCCGCAATGTCTTTATTTTCCAAAATTCGGCTTGAATAGCCCTTGGTTGAGGCCAGTATCATCGCATTGCCAAGGTCTTCGAGAGTGCACACATATGCGGGAAAAAGCAGCCGCATCAACGGATAAAATATTGCGAGGGCTTTAGAAATGGTCAGGGCGTTCTTTAAACCTTTTGTCGGTTTGATGTATCCGGGACGAAAGGCATAGACGCTTTTAAATGGAAGTTTCGACAGGTCGTTCTCGGTTTTCCCTTTCACCCGCGCCCACATCCTTTTTCCTTTTTCGGTAGAGTCGGTTCCCGCGCCGGAGATGTAACAAAACACCATCTGAGGGTTGTGTCTCGATAAGGTCTCTGCCGCGCTCAGCGTCAGGTCATACGTCAATCGTTTGTAATCCTCTTCTTTCATGCCGATGGAAGAGACCCCCAGACAAAACAAGCAGGCGTCGAACCCTTTGAGTCGATGTTCGATCGTGGCGTAATTAAAAAAGTCGTCGTGGACGATTTCCGTCAGTTTCCCGTTCTTTATGCCGCACGTCCTTCTTCCGATGACGAGGACGGACTCCACCTCCGGATGTTTTAAAGCTTCATGCAACACTCCTTCCCCTACCATCCCCGTTGCGCCAAAAATGATAACTTTAATTTTCATTTTCATAACCACTTTTACATTATCGTTATCAGTTCGAACTCTTCTCGCTATCGAGCGATGCCATTTGAGGTTTGGGGTAGCGATCGCCGGCGGCGGAGCCCAGGGGAATGGCCTTTTCAATCATTGCTATATCTTCTGGGGTAAGCGTCACCCGCAAGGAGCCCAATGCTTCCGTCAGACGATCGCGACGTCGCGCACCGACAAGAGGAACGATGTCGCTCCCTCGTGAAAGGACCCAGGCAATGGCAAGCTGCGCGACGGTCGAGTTCTTCATTTGAGCAATTTTCCTCAGCGCTTCGACAAGGGCGAGGTTATGGTCGAGGTTCGAGTCCATAAATCGGGGCCCGAACTTCCGCATATCGCCCGGCGCAACTGACCGCTCTTTGGACCAATGTCCGCTCAGAAGTCCGCGCGTAAGGACTCCATATGCTGTAATTCCTATGCCAAGCTCGCGGCAAACGGGCAAGATCTCCTTCTCGATGCCACGATACAGAAGCGAATATTCTATTTGAAGGTCTGCGACAGGATGAACCGACTGAGCTTTCCGGATAGTTCCGGCTCCTGCTTCCGACAGGCCAACATAACGAACATATCCCGCTTTGATCATCTCGGCAATGGCGCCGACAGTCTCCTCGATCGGTACGGCCGGATCGACTCGCCCGAGCCGATAGATGTCTATATAGTTCGTTCCGAGCCGGCGGAGCGTATACGCGAGCGAAGTTTTTACAGCGGCGGGCCGGCCGTCAACGCCCATCCAATTACCGGCGGGGTCGCGCAATGCGCCGAACTTTACACTCAACAACACCCGCTCCCGTTTATGGTCTTTGAGAGCTTTACCGATAAGCATCTCATTGTGCCCCATGCCATAGTAGTCGCCCGTATCGAGAAGCGTGATTCCCGCTTCAAGCGCCGCGTGAATAGTCGCTATGCTCTCCGTTTCGTCGGCGACGCCGTAAAAATCAGACATCCCCATGCAGCCTAGGCCGATCTCAAAAACCGACGGCCCGTTCTTGCCCAGCGTCCTCATCCAATCGCTCCTTTCGGTAATGAACAAGAGAGAAGAAGATATTTTACCCCTCTTTTCTCTCTTCTCTCTTGTCGCTTATCTCTTATTTTTTACTAACTCCGCGTCCTCAATTTCTTTGAGAGATTTAAAAATTTGTTGATGCCGTTGGAGAAAGCTTAACGTATCCTGGCCGTTCAGCGATGCTTCTTTCATGCGGCGTTGGTTCTCCGCCAACTCGAGTTCCAGCGCTCTTTTTTTCATCCTCTTGATCGCTCCGCCGGCACGCTCCCAAATCCGGTCATCGCTTAGCCGTGCTCCTACATTTTCCCATCGATTCCCAAGCTCGTATCGTGTGAAAGAAAAATCGGTGAGGAGTTTTCGAATCTCATCAGAATGCGCCTTTGCCATCACAGCATTCGTCTCCACGACGCCTTTGTCGTCGAACTCGTCGATGAGAAGTTCAGCGATCTCTTGTGTTTGGGGATGAGAAAAATCCTCTGAGCGGATGTGTGAAAAGACAAACGGGATCATCTGCTGCGGATTTTCGAGCACGACGGACAATAACTCTCTTTCTTCGACAGGGATGTCCACAGGCCCTTTCGGTTCGGTCCCCTTTGCGTCGTCTTTGGATTTTTTCGTCGACTGCTCCTGCGCAGGGCTGAGGAATTTGTCCGGAACCTTCTTCATGAATTTCTCAAGCTCGGCATACAGCCCCGATTCGTAAAGCTTGTATTTCTCGGCGACATCCTTGATAAAAAAAGTTTGCCTCAGCGGGTCTTTGATCTTCGAGATCGATTGAACGAGCATGCGGACCGCTTCCGCCTTCCCCTCGGGAGAATCGAGCTTCCCTTCACGGCGCAGAGCATTCGCCCGAAAATCGACAAAAGTCACGGCCTTGGCGCATAGCTCTTTGAAGGCGTCTCCCCCATTCTTCTTCACGAATGAATCGGGGTCTTCACCCTGCGGAAGTTCCGCAATGCGGACGTCAAGGTTGTTCTCGAGCAGAAGCTCGATGCCGCGCGTCATCGCCGATACCCCTGCCGAATCGCCGTCGTAGACAAAAACGACATTCTTCGTGTAGCGGGCGATAAGCTGGATCTGCTCGACGGTCAACGCCGTGCCGCTTGAAGCGACAACATTCTTTGTCCCGGACTGGAAAACGGAAATGAGGTCAGCGTATCCTTCGACAAGGACGGCAGCGTCGCGCTCCCGGACCGCCTCCTTTGCCTGGGAAAGCCCGTACAGCACTTTGCTCTTATGGTAGATGGGAGTTTCCGAAGAGTTGATATATTTGCCGAGAGTATCGTCTTCGTAGAGTTTTCGGGCGCCGAACGCGATCACTCGTCCCGTCGAAGAGAAGATGGGAAACATTGCACGTCCACGAAAGGAATCGTAGTACCCGCCGTCATTCCGCTTTCGCGCAAGCCCGACCTTTTCGAGATACTCCGGTTTGATCCCTTCGTTGGCCGATTCTTTCACCAAGCCGTCCCATGCACGGAGGGAATAGCCGAGACCAAACTCCTGTATCGTTTGTTCGGAGAATCCTCGCGATTGGAAATAGCGGAGCGCGAATGCTCCTTCTTCTGTTTTGACGAGATTACGGTGAAAAAATTTCGCGGCGAACGAGCAAGCTGAGTAAAGCTTTTCAGTTTCGTTGGCAGATTGGATCGATTCTTCGGTGCGAACAATCGTTATGGCGGCCCGCTCGGCGAGGATCTCGATCGCTTCGACGTACGAGGCTTTGTCCCATTCCATGACAAATTTAATAACGTCCCCGCCTCGGCTGCATCCGAAACAATAGTACATGCCTTTGTCGGGACTGACGTTGAAGGAAGGCGTTTTCTCCGAATGGAACGGACAAAGGCCGACGTAGTTTTTCCCCCTTTTCTTTAATTTCACGAACGAGCCGATGTATTCGACGATGTCGGTCGCGTTCCGGATCTCTTCTATCTTGTCGTCGGGGATTCGCACGATGAAAATGTAGCCAAAAGGGGTTGGAAAAACAAGGAAGCGGCTGTCGTGGTAGGGAAGTCTTTTGAGCTTGAGGTTCTGAGTTATAAGTTATACGTCTTACGTTAAACGTATTACGTATTACGTTCTGTTAATCAACCGGCGGCTCACTCGGACCCACGAGCGACGCCTCAAGGCGGGCTTGTTGATAGAGGCGGTATGAAAGTGTTACACCCCAAACAATCGCACCGAGTGAGGCGATCAATCCGCCGAAGAAGAAAACATCTCCCAACGGGACTCCCCAATCGAGCATATCGTGTCGGCCGAGGAAGGTTGCCCAGTCGTGTTTTGAATGATGACCGAGAAGAGGAAGAAGTCGCGTCTCGGCATCCCGTATATAAATGCTGGCGTCGACCATGCTAAAGCCGGTAAAAAACACTGCAACCGGTGCAAGGGCAGATTCTTCGCGCCGGGCGACGAGAAACCAGACGAAGGGAACAAGCACTTGCATGATTGTCCCGCCGAGGATATACAGATCTTCCCCGAACATTCTAAAAAAGAAGTGACCCGCTTCATGGATATAGAGGATGAAGAGATGCGTAAGCCAAAGGGGAACCGGAAGATGAAAAGTTCTGGTCGGTTCATAGAAGTTGGAGGGGAGCAGAGCCCAGAGGTAAAAAAGGATGGCGTAACCAAAAAGACTTGCCGCGAATTTTTGACGAGCCACAAACGGTCCGCTGTATAAAAAATAGTGGCAACGATATAAAAAGTCCCGCGCACGGCGGGACTCGAAAACTCATTTCGCGGTCAGTTCCGCGCGGGTCGGCTGGTTTTCGTACACCTTTTTCCTTACCGGCTTTGTCCGTTTGCGCATGTATCGCTTTTCAACCGGAGCCTCCGACCTCTTATCCTCTTCCTCGACGTCGGGATATTGATAGATGTCGTACTTGTAGTTGCGCAGGATGATGTTGTTGCCGTTTCTCCCAAGCACGTACTGCGGAAGCAGCGGAATTTTTCCCCCTCCTCCCGGGGCATCGATGACAAAGTACGGTATGGCAAGTCCCGAGGTATGGCCGCGCAGCTTATCCATGATGTCTAGGCCGACGCTCACGGGAGTGCGGAAATGATTCGCGCCTTTTGTGATATCCGCTTGGTACAAATAGTAGGGGCGCACTCTCATGGCGAGCAACTTGCGCATCAACTCCAGCATGACGTCCGCGTTGTCGTTGACCCCTTTCATGAGCACGGCCTGATTGCCCACCGGAATTCCAGCGTCGGCGAGCATTTCGCAAGCGCGCTTCGCCTCCGGCGTGCATTCCCACGGATGATTGAAATGCGTGTTGACGTAAATGGGGTGGTACTTTTTGAGCATCTTGCACAATTTGGGCGTCACACGTTGCGGGAGGACGCACGGCATTTTCGTCCCGATGCGGATGATCTCGACATGAGGAATGGCACGCAGTCCGGAGACAATCTTCTCGAGCATAACATCGGTCAGCATCAGCGGATCGCCGCCGGAAAGGATCACGTCGCGTATCTCGGGATGGGCGGCGATATAATCGAGCCCGGTCTGAATGAATTTCATGCTGATCTTACCCGAATCCCCCACTTTCCTTTTGCGCGTGCAAAACCGGCAGTACATCGAGCATTGGCTCGTCGTCAAAAAAAGAACGCGATCGGGATAACGGTGGGTGATGCTCGGAACGGGACTGTCCCGTTCTTCGTTCAGCGGGTCGAGCGGAAAATCGTCCTCCATCAGCTCTTGAGCATCGGGGATGCATTGGAGCCATATCGGGTCGCCGGGATAGCGGATGAGGCTGAGATAGTAAGGGTTGATGCGGATGTGGAATAACGAGTTGAGTTTGTCGGCGAGGTCTTTGTCGAAATTGAACCGTTCCACAAGGTCCTTGCCGCTGTCAACGCTTGCTCTCAGCATTTCCTGCCAGAGTTCCATACAATACGGTACCTGAGATGTTAGAGTTTTTTCCCGTAGATGATCAAATCATCATCGGGGCTGTAGTATTCTTTGATGCGCGCGCGCTGGTCAAACCCTTTCCGTTCATAGAACGACCGGGTCTGTTCGTACTTCGGCAGCGATGAGGTCTCGGCGATCATCAATCGCCCTCCCTTTGAACGCACATGATCTTCGGCGAATTGAAGAAGCCGGGAGCCGATGCCCTTGCCGTGTTCCGACGGCACGACCGCGATCCAATAGAGGTCGTATGTACCGTTCGTCGAAGGCGTCGGGCCGACGCAAACATATCCTTTGACCGATCCTGCATCGTCGACAAACGAATATATTTCATAATCCTTCTGCTGCGCATCTTCAAGGCAAATTTCGATCAGCTCGAGCGCGATAACGATCTCTTCTTCACGAAACATATCCGTCGCACGCAACAACTTTTCGATCGGTTCCTTATCCTCACGGAGAAGGGGGCGGATACTCATTGTTCTTTCTTGGAATGCGCGCGAAGTCGATTACGGGTTTCTCTTCAACGCGTACTCAACTATCTTTCCGATCGTTTCGTTGAACGTATATCCGTACGTCGTTGTCGAGCGGATGAACCCCGCATCGTCCGAAATATCCGGGTTCGGGTTCACTTCAAGGACGTACGGTTTGTTATTTTTCGCAAGCCGGAAATCCACTCGCGCATAATCTCTGCATCCCATGACCTGATATGCCTGAAGCGCGAGTTCTTTGACGCGCGCTTCCACGGCGGCGGGAAGGTCCGCAGGACAAACGCCTTTGGTCCCTTCAAACTCGACCGAACCGTTCAGCCACTTTGCATCGTACGTAACGATCTTTGGGTACCCCTGAGGGAGCCCGGAAAAATCGATCTCAGAAATTGGAAGGACGATCGGTTTTCCGTTGCCAATGATCGCGACGTTGAGTTCGCGTCCTTCGATGTACTCTTCCACGATGGCCGGCTGGTCGTATTCCTGGAAAATGTAGCGCACGCGCTTCTTCAACGCAGTGAGAGAATCAACAATGGAGTTGTTGTCGATGCCGACGCTGGCATCTTCCTTCGCCGGCTTCACGATAAGGGGGAACGAGAGGGCAAAATCATCCGGATCGATCTCGTTAAGTTGTTTGCAGACGATGAACTTTGCCGTCGGGATCCCATGGAACGATAGGATTTCCTTCGTACGGGCTTTATTGAGACATGTCCCGAGTGTGACGGTCGGAGATCCTGTGTACGGAATCTCGAGAATTTCATAGATGCCTGCGACATGCATCTCATGGATCGACTGATCGCCGAGCGATTCCACAAGGTTGAAAATGAGGTCCGGCTTTTCGGCCTTGAGGAACTCAAGCAGCTTCTCGACATTGTTCGACATGTTGAAAATAGAAGTCTGATAACCGAGTTCGCCGAGCGCGGTCTGGATCTGCTCCCTTTCTTCGACGACACCAACCTCGGACATGTCGACTAATCCGTTAAGCCGAGCGGTTTCAACCGCCTTTCCTTCCTGAATAGTTCCGGATTCGGATATGAATTTGCGCCCTTCTGATGTCAGCACTGTCGGCTCGTTGAAGATCACCGATACATGAAGCTTTTTTCTCATACCGTCGCTCCGTAAGTGATAGGTGTGCGTTCCTGCATCTTCTTTTCTTCCAATGGGTTAGGGAGTATCATAACAACCCATAGCGTTTACAGGCCTCATCCAACACGCGATTCAATAACTCGTCGTACGACATCCCCGCAGCACGGGCGGCCTTTGGATAGCAGGAATTATCCTCAGGTTTCGGAAGAATTCCGGGAAGAGGGTTGATCTCTATAATATTGGGGTTTCCATTTTTATCGAGACGCACGTCGATGCGGGACCAGTCCCGGCATCGCAGAACAGTGTAGGCCTTTTTACAGAGCGCAGTGATTGAAGACTGGAGTGAAGGGGACAAACGGGCCGGACATTCAAAAATATCAAGGGGGTCGGCGGATTGATCCCAGACCCATTTTGCTTCAAATGAATAGATGGGGTTCACTCCCTTCGGGAGCGAATCAAATTTGATCTCAACTATTGGGAGTACCTGGACATTTTCGCCATTCCCCAGCATGGCCACGGTAAATTCGCGGCCGGGAAGAAACTCTTCCACGATCACGGGTTCGTCGTATGAGATGAGCACATTCTCGACCTGGCCTTGGAGCTGGTTGAGCGAAGCGACAAGCGATGCATCAAAAATTCCTTTGCTCGAACCTTCGTTAAGCGGCTTCACCATGCACGGAAAATCGAATTGGAGGTTCGATACATCGGAAAGAGAATGGAGTACGGAAAATTTTGCGGTGGGAATATTATGGTATGAGAGAATTTCTTTCGCCCGCGATTTGTCAAGACAGAGGGCAAGCGTTAAAGCATCGGACCCTGAATAAGGGATCTGCAACATCTCGAGCATCGCCGGGATCTGCGCTTCGCGCGAGACCCCGAATTGACCTTCAGCAATATTGAAGACGATCTCAGGACGCCGAGTTCGAAGTTTTTCGAATGCGTCTTCGTCAGCTTCGATCATCGTCACGGAGTGGCGGAGTGCAAGCGCGTCGCGAACGGCGAACACTGTCTCTGCAGTGTCCCACTCTGCGTACGTATCAGCGCTCTTTGCCTTCTCTCTTATTTGCGTGCTGACATCAGTGATGTGCTGACTAGAAGAGTCGCCGACGCTATCCGCGCCGTCGAGATCTTCCTTCTTCATGTTGTAGACGAGAGCTACTTCCATTCAGGGGAGTACCAAAGAAATACTTTCGATACCTTTCGCGCTGGTGAGTGATGCAAGAACTTAATTTTCATCCATTGCTTGATACAAATATAGTGTTTTTAGACACGTTGTCAAGAAAAAAGTAGTCTTTTCCTGAGGAATTGTGATCTCGGTTGTCAGAGTGTCAGTCACCTCCGATCGAACAATTTTTGCCGGCAAAAAACTTTTTGAAAAAACATATTCAAAAAAAGCTGAATGGAATTTTATCGAATGGATTATAACTCTCGACCGTCTAGCAGTGAAATAAATGTGCGAGTTGCAATGAGAAAGGATCTCGCGATGTCGATCATCCGATGCGGACGTACGCAAGCAGATCTTTATAGATCGACTCGAATCTCGATCGTATTGCTTGATGCTCCGTGAGGCGAAGATGAGGATCGCGTTCTACGAGGTCGAACGCTTCTTTGCGGGCGCGGATGAGGATCTCTGCATCTCGGAGAAGATCGGCAGCGGAAAACATAGGAAGCCCGCTTTGGCGCGTTCCAAAAAAATCCCCAGCACCGCGGATGTTGAGGTCCACTTCGGCGATCTTGAACCCGTCGTTTGTATCTACCATAGTTTGGAGCCTTTTCGAGGCATCTGCAAACTGTCGTTGCGCCTCCCCCCTGTCCGAAGCCAGTTGAGTCCGGCGTTTCAAAAGAAGATCGTCCTTTAAAAGAATGCAGTAGGATTGATCCCCTCCACGACCAACCCGTCCCCGCAGCTGGTGGAGCTGCGATAACCCGAATCGTTCGGCATTCTCAATGATCATGATCGTAGCGTTCGGAATATCGATGCCTACTTCGATGACAGTTGTAGCGACCAGTATGTCGATTTCCTTCGATTTGAACGCTTCCATAACTTCGTCTTTTTCCGCTGTCGACAGGCGTCCGTGAAGGAGCCCCAGCTTACAGCCGATGAAGTCGTGCTCGCCCAATTTTTTGAATTCGGCAGTTGCAGCTTTAAGGTCTACTTTCTCCGACTCTTCAATAAGAGGGTAGACGATATACGCCTGCCTCCCTTTCCGGATCTCTTCTTTGACGAAATCGAAGACCTTCTTTTTTTCTTTGTCCGTTCTGACGGCGGTTTTTACCGGCTTTCGGCTTTTCGGCAGTTCGTCGATCACCGAGACGTCGAGGTCGCCGTACAGTGTGAGCGAGAGCGTTCGCGGTATCGGAGTGGCCGTCATGACGATGACGTCCGGATTCGCTTTCCCTTTCTCCCGGAGAAGCGCACGCTGAGCCACGCCGAAACGATGCTGTTCGTCGACGATGACAAGCCCCAGCGATGCAAATTCGACATGTTCCTGAAGCAGCGCATGCGTGCCGATCACGATGTTTGCAGTCCCTCCGCGAATATCCTCTAGAACATCTTCACGCAATTTCCTCTTTTGGCCTCCTGTGAGGAGCCGGATATTGACGGGTAATTCCCGCAAAAAATTCTTCAGCGTAAAGAAATGCTGCTCGGCCAAGATCTCCGTCGGCGCCATCAAAGCGCACTGGAATCCGTTCTCGACTGCGACGAGCATCGCAAACAGCGCAACGATCGTCTTTCCGCTTCCGACATCCCCTTGCAACAATCTGTTCATCGGCTGCGGCCGGCTCATGTCATCGGTGATTTCTCTGATCACGCGTCGTTGTGCGTTCGTCAATTCAAAGGGGAGCGCGTCGAGCAATCGTCTGGCGAGTTCGCTTTTAACGGAAAATGGAATACCCGTCAATTCTCCCTTAAGCTCCTTTCGGCGATACGCCATGAGGAGCTGGAAGAAAAATAGCTCGTCGAATGAAAGACGCGCTAACGCAGTATCGCGTTGCTCATAGGTGCGGGGAAAATGGATTGCCTTAAGGGATGAGCGCAGATCGAGGAGATGTTGGCGTTCGATGAGCGCCGGGCTAAGATGCTCGACGATTGCGCCGAGATTTTCCTTTAAGGCGTTGCGGATGATCCTGCGGAACCCGCGGTTGTCGAGACCGACCTGCCGGAGTTCTTCGCTCGAACGATACTTCGGGATAATTGCGCCCGTATGAAGAAGGGAATTCCAATCGGTCTCGTCCTCCGCGTCTCTGGTCTTCAACCTGTCGAATTCCGGATGAATGAACTGAGGGCGGTTGAGCTTGTCCAATTCCGGAACGGCAGAAACTGCCAAGACCTCTCCCACTTCGAAGGCCTTTTGATACCATTGGACCGCCGCAAAAAAAACGCACGTGAGATATCCTGTTTCATCCTTCAAGGTAAGGAAGTACATCTGCTTCCCCCGTCTCGTCCTCTTTACTTCCTGCCGAAAGACTGAGCCGATCACGGTGACTTCGTTTCCGGCGGACACGAACTTTGGCAGGTCTTTGATTTTTGTGATCTGCGACCGGTCGAGATAACCTCGAGGGAGATAATACAGAAGCTTGGGAATGGAGTCGACGCCGATCTCTTTCAACACGGCCGCGCGCTTCGGGCCCACTCCCCTGACGAATTGCAGTGATTCTTTCTTCTGGATGCTCAATGGAATCTGGCGGAATTGTAAACGCTGAATATGGAGCGCGACTATCGTCGGCCCCGGGGAGTGGCGGGGGATCTAATTTACGAGGGGGTCACGCTGTCTCCCCTTTTACTTCGCGCGTCATCAGCTCTTCAGTTGCAGCGTGGGGATTCTTCCCTTCAAACAAAATTTTGTGGACTTCGGAAAAGATCGCCATTTCGATATGGTGTTTCTCTGCCAGGTCGACGGACGATTGGCATGTCGCAACACCCTCAGCAACCATCACCATTTCCTTGAGCACATCGTCCAGCTTTCTTCCTTTGCCGACCTCTTCCCCCACATACCGGTTGCGGCTGTGTTTGCTCATGCACGTCACAAAAAGATCGCCCACCCCCGTAAGCCCGGCAAACGTTCGCGGCAACGCTCCCATCTTCACTCCGAGGCGCGTCATTTCGGCGATGCCGCGGGTCATGATCGCCGCTTTCGTATTGTCCCCGAACCCGGCTCCGTCGACGACCCCCGCGCCGACCGCGATGACATTTTTCAACGCGCCGCCGAGCTCTACTCCCCGGATGTCGTCGTTGACGTACACCCTGAACCACGGCGCGTTGAACGCCGCCGCGACAACTTTTGCCGTCTTCATATTGAAAGAGGCCGAGACGACCGCGGTCGGCATTTTACGGCTCACCTCTTCGGCATGACTCGGCCCCGAGAGAATTGCGAGGTTCGCCTTCTTCTCATGCTCAAGGACATCGAGCATCACTTCGGACATCGTCATGAGAGAATGGTTCTCGATCCCCTTTGCAACATTGACGATGATCGTGTTCGAAAGCTCATGATGAGCAATTTGCTGGATGACCGATCGAAGGAATTGCGAAGGGACTGCGGAGACGATAATATCCTTCTTGTAGGCGGCTTCTTGGATATCCGTGAGGATGGAGATCTTCTTCGGGATCTTTATGCCCGGCAGGAAAGCCGGGTTCTCCCTCGATTCGAGCATCAGCGCGGCTTGCTCGGGCCGGTACGTCCACAGCGCAACATCGTGGCGATTTTCGGAAAGCAGGATTGCGAGGGTCGTTCCCCAGCTACCGGCTCCAAGGACAGCAATGCGCATGACGCATCTTCGTCAGTGAGGAAATGAAATGATGAACCGCGGCTACGTGCGCGGGGACGACCCCCGAAAGTTCGTCAGCTTATTCTCCGTCCCGTGAATAAGCCTCTTGATGTTCTCGCGGTGCGTGTAGATGAGGAGAAGAGAAGTTCCGATGGCGAAAAAGATCAACGTGTGATATCCCTGGATTTCGACTTTGAAAATATTTTCACGGAAGAACATGGTCAACGGGAACGCGACGGCGCCTGCGAGAGAACCGAGAGAGACATAGCGTGAGCTGGAGAACACGGCGGCGAAAATAACCACGGCCACGGCAAATTCTACCGGCGCCAACGCAAGCAGCATGCCGGCTCCGGTCGCAACGCCCTTGCCTCCTTTAAATCCGGCAAAGAGCGTCCATACATGCCCCAAAATTGCTGCCACGCCGCAGATAATTTGGACAACGGTGAAGTCCTCAAAGGGCGTCCTGTTCTGAAACGGCAGCGACGGATCCCAGAACAAACGGGCAATAAAAATCGTCGCGACAACTCCTTTGAAAAGGTCGAAGAGGATCACTGCGAGGCCAATCTTCCATCCGAGCACACGCATGACGTTCGTGCCGCCGGCGTTTCCGCTGCCGTGCTGACGAATGTCCACCCCATGGAAAAGTTTTGACGCGATGATGCTCGTCGGGATGGACCCTACGATGTAACTCAATACGACAACGATGGCAAGGTTAAACATTGTGCATCCTTGAAGTAAGTTGGAAGTTGGCTTTGTTCATGGACAAAATAGAAAATGACGCAATGAAAATCAAGCAGACCTTGATAATTCCGACCTCAGGATAATATGCCTGGAACTTAGTGCGCGATCTATCGCTAAAATTCCGTCGATATGGTCGATTTCGTGCTGCAATAATTCCGCAAGCGCGCCGGCTGCTTGTATTTTTTTCGCAGCTCCGTTCTCATCGACGTAGCGTACTTCAACGCTCGCGAACCGCCTCACGCGCACCAGGATGTCGGGAAAAGAGAAGCAGTCGTCCCATAGTTCGAACGTGCGCTTGCTCCATTTTGTCACGCGCGGATTGATGAGCGCGCCGAGGCCCTTCGTGCGGATCACTATGATACGAAGCCGCACGCCGATTTGCGGGGCGGCGATCCCTCTCCCAAAACCTCGGCGAGCGCGAAAATCTTCGAGCGTATCCCGGAGGTCGCGAGTCGCTTTCCGGACCATCGGCGCAGAACAATCCTCTACTTCCGCGCATCGAGCGCGAAGGACCGGATCGCCTAAAAGTCGAATTCTGCGGACAGCCATTGAGGTGCGTGTTCAATCTTTGAAACGATGCGCAAGGACATTGGCAAAATCGAGGTCGTCCGGAGTCGTGATCTTGATATTGTCGAAGCTCCCGACGACGATCGCCGGCTGCACGTTGAGCATCTCGACCAAAGAAGCATCGTCGGTCGCGTCGATGTCTTCCCGATTGGCTTTTGCGTACGCGTCGACGAGAAGCTGCTTTGCGAACGCCTGCGGCGTCTGCGCGGACCAGAGCACCGACCGGTCGAGCGTCCGCTCGAAGAGGCCTTCCTGGCTCCCCACTTTGACGGTGTCTTTCATTCGCACGGCGACGACGGCAGCGGAGTGAGTCCGCGCCTTCTCGATCGCATCCTTGATGAGCTTCTGCTGAACGAAGGGCCTCACGGCATCGTGGACGACGACGATATCGGCGTTCGGACGTACGCGCGACAGCGCATTGGCGACTGAATCCTGTCTTCTTCTTCCCCCTTCAGCGATGGCCGTGACTTTCGAAATAT
The DNA here is from genome assembly GCA_035500675.1 of Bacteroidota bacterium. Taxonomy (GTDB): domain Bacteria; phylum Bacteroidota; class Ignavibacteria; order UBA10030; family UBA8401; genus JAGVPT01. The sequence goes on from DATJXA010000145.1 coordinate 46,125, forward strand.
GAAATTCGCTGATAAGAAATTCGATCTGATGGCGGCTCGACGGCTGGACGGCTACGACGATCTCGTCGACGGCGTCGCAGAGCTGGAACTTTTCGAGGGTGTGGATGACGATCGGCTTGCCGTGCAGGGTGAGGAATTGCTTGCTCACCGTGGACCCCATACGTTCTCCGGCTCCCGCAGCCGGGATGATCGCGCTCGTGAACATCTCGCCTTACCTCTCTGTCGCTGGATGGACCGATTTCCCGAAATATTCGATCACAAAATTGAACCGCGGAAAAATTTTTGGGAGGCGCATGATGCTGAAGACCATGACGCCGATAGCCATCCGGTCGACCCACGATGAAAGGGGCCAGCCGAAATGGATCGTGAAGCTCTTGTGCGGAAGCTCGTAATTGAGAGCATAGAGAATTTCTACCATGCCGTCGTACAGCGTCTGGCCGTGATTGGCAAACCGGTAGTGGTTCGGGGCGAGTTTCTCCGGAATGCCCTGCCGCGGCGAGTAGAGGCTCACGTACATCGACATCGCGGATTTATCCTCCACGGTCATTTCCTGCGGCCGGCGAAAATAGATATGGATACTGTCCACGTCGCTTTCCGCGATCGCGAAGATCATCTTCATCGGCACGTCCGTCTGCTGAATCTGTTTGATCTCGGGCGCCCGTTTCTTTGCAACGCGCAATCCGATGAAAAGGAAAACGACCGTCACGGTTCCCCATGTCAACGTGCCGTACGGCTTTTCGTACGCGAGATAAAGGAAACAACTCAAGAGAACGATGAAGAGAAAGAATGTCCCGACCCTCGACGTGTTATAGCCGCGGACATCCTTCGTTCCTTGAAAGTACCGGTAGATGAGGAGGCTGCCCGTGTTGATCGTGAAGCTTGCAAGGAGGCCGACGGCGTACATTTCCGCAAGAGTTTTTTGACTGCCGTTCGTGATGAAGACGATGAACGAGAAGAACAACGCGCTCATGATATGGATGCGATACAGCGATTGGCGCTTATTCGTCTTGATGATCCACGAGAAGCCGTAACGATGGGCGACCCTTTCCATCAGCTCGCTCGACGCGACATACGCGGTGTTGACCGCCATCATCAGCAATATGCTGGCGAGGATCCCGACGACATAGCCGAAGGGAATTCCGCCCACCATTTTTGCGAACTGGGTGATGAGGTCGGTCTCGTGCGCAGGGACGTCGATGTTCGATGCGAGAACGATCATCGACAGAAGAGGGGTAAAGATGCCGATCGTGAGCCCGAGAAAAATGTATGCCTTCCGGATATCGTGCCACGATTTCACAAGCCCGGCCGTCTGGACGACCGACTCTATTCCCGAATAGGCGAGGATACAACTCGAGATGCTGACGATGATGATGAAGTATGTGTCGAACCAGCTCCCTTGGTCGAACCGCTGCGCTGCGCTCGTAAAGGTATGCCCGATGAGATGAATGCCGTGCATGTCGGTCTGAAGGACACCGGCAGACAGGAGGTTGATCAGAATAAGGGCCGCGATGACGAAGATGCCGAACGTGAATTTTGCATTTTCTTTGATCCCCAGGATGTTCAACCCGGCGACAAACCAAATCAGACAGAGTTCGGCGACAAATTTCCCCGCCGCCGAGACCGGAAAGAATGCCATCCCGTTTTCTACGGCGCTGACGGTCGAAATGCTTGCGGTGAGTACGTAATCAACGAGGATCGAAGCGACAGCGACGAACGATACGGTGGGGCCGAGAACGAGGTACGAGAACGAATAGACGCCTCCTCCGCGGATCCCGTGCAGCTCGAGGATCTCCGCGATCTCCACCATGCGCGTCGAGAGGATGCGCATGAGCAGCGAGGTGACGGCAAGATAAACGATCGCATGGAAGGCGATGACGCGGAACGCTTCGCTCGGGGCGTAAAAAATGGACGTGAGTTCGTCCATGAGGGTGATGATGGCGATCGACAGCCACGTGAGCCACCAGCGCCCGTTCGAAAAATATGCGAGAAGGTTCTTCTTTGAAAGGAGGTAGGCGAACCCCCCGACAAGGGCGATGTTGACGACAACTGCGATCAGAAAACGTTCTGAGAACATACGACGATGGACGAAGTAGTGAGTGCGTCGTTACACGATCAACATTGCATCGCCGTAACTGTAAAAACGGTAGCCCTTTTTGATCGCCAGCTTGTACGCCCGCATCACGAAGTCGTGGTCGGCGAACGCAGCCGTGAGCATCAACAGCGTCGACTCCGGCATATGGAAATTGGTGATGAGCTTGTCGGCAATTTTGAAATCGTACGGAGGGAATATGAACTTGTCCGTCCACCCGCGGCTCGCTTTCAGATGTCCGTCCGTCGTGACGCTCGATTCGAGCGCCCTGCACGTACTTGTGCCGCAGACAAAGACGTTGCCGCGGTTATCGATGACGCGATTGACGATGTTCGCCGTCTGGTCGTTCACCTCGAAATATTCCGAATCCATCTTATGCTTGGTAAGGTCCTCGACCTCGACCGTCCGGAACGTCCCCAACCCGATGTGAAGGAGCACCGTCACAATTTTAACGCCCCGGCGCTCGAGTTTCTTCAGCAGCGGCTTCGTAAAGTGAAGCCCCGCCGTCGGGGCCGCTACTGCGCCGACCGTCTTCGCATAGACCGTCTGGTATGCGTCCTTGTCCTTCTCCGTCGGTTCACGTTTGATATAATACGGCAGCGGCGTTTTGCCGATTTTTTCGATGAGCTTAAAAAAGTCCCCCTCGTAATTGAACCGCACCGTACGGCCGCGCGATGTCGTATTGTCGATCACCTCGCAGGAAAGGTTGCCGTTATCGAAGTAGATCTTATTGCCAATGCGTACTTTGCGCGCCGGGTCGACAATGACATCCCAAATATTGTCTTCCGCGTTGAGCTGACGAAGCAAAAACACTTCGATCTTCGCATTCGTCTTTTCTTTGCGGCCATACAAGCGCGCCTGGAATACCTTCGTCTCGTTGACGACAAGGCAATCCCCCTTTTTGAAATAGTCGACGATATCGCGAAAATGCTCTTCTACGATCGTTTCGTCGGCGCGGTTCAGCACCATCAATCTGGCGCGGTCGCGCGGAGATGCGGGGTGCTTTGCAATAAGATTCCGCGGTAAAGGGTATTTAAAGTCCGAGAGTTTCATTGCAATCTGTTTCTTTCTGGGGAAACAATCCCTTTTGTGGAGGATGCGCTCCTCATCGTTGCGAGGTTGGAGCGGGTTAATTTTGGTCAATGAGCAGTTGACAGTAAACAGAAATCATCCGAAGGTCTACTCTCCGTGATTACTGCTTACTGTCTCCTGCCTACTCGCATTTATTTTTTCTTGCTGTTTTTATTCGACTTCGCAACCGGTTTGTCGTTCAACGCCGCGCGGGCCGCTGCGAGGCGTGCGATCGGAACCCGGAACGGGGAGCAGCTGACGTAGTTCTGATTGATCTGATGACAGAACTCCACGCTCGACGGTTCGCCGCCGTGTTCGCCGCAAATGCCGACCTTGAGGTCGGATCGCACGGAACGCCCCTTCTCGATGGCGATCTTCATCAACCCGCCGACGCCGACGCGGTCCAAGACCTCGAACGGATCCTTCGCATAAATCTCCTTTTCGACATACGGCACAAGGAACGTTGCTGCATCGTCGCGGCTGACGCCGAGAGTCGTTTGCGTCAGATCGTTCGTGCCGAAGCTGAAGAACTCTGCAACCGTCGCGATCTCGTCCGCGGTGATCGCCCCGCGCGGGATCTCGATCATCGTCCCGACAAGATACTTGAACTTGACACCCTTCTCTTTCATCACTTCTTCGGCGACCCGGCGCACAATTTTTTCCTGATGCTCGAGTTCCTTGACGTTCCCGACGAGCGGGATCATCACCTCGGGCTCGACCTTGATTCCTCGTGCCTGGATGTTCGCCGCCGCCTCGAAGATCGCTCTCGATTGCATCTCCGTGATCTCGGGGAAGATGATTCCCAAACGGCATCCTCTGAATCCAAGCATCGGGTTGAACTCATGAAGACTTTCCACGCGATGATGCACCTTCTCGTACGTGATCCCTATTTGCGCAGCCAATTCCCGTTGCGCCTTTTCCTCGTGCGGAACAAACTCATGGAGAGGAGGATCGATCGTGCGGATTGTCACGGGTCGACCGTCCATCGCCTCGAAGATCCCTTCGAAGTCTGTCCGTTGGAGAGGAAGAAGTTTTGCGAGCGCCGCTTTCCGTTCGGCAACGGTGTCGGCCAGGATCATTTCGCGCATCGGTCCGATCTTCCCTTCGCCGAAGAACATATGCTCGGTGCGGCACAATCCGATCCCTTCCGCGCCAAACGCCACAGCGTTGAGCGCCTGGTCGGGTTGATCGGCGTTCGTCCGGATCTTCAACCGGCGGTATTTATCCGCCCACGACATGATCTTCGCATACTGTTGATAGACGGGAGCCTCCTTCGGCGCAAGCGTTTTGTCGACGAGAACCTGGAGCACTTCCGACGGCTTGGTCGGCACTTTTCCTTCGATGACCTCGCCCGTCGTTCCGTCAAGAGAGATCCAGTCCCCCTCTTTGATGAGTTTGCCTTTCACTTTCATCGTGTGCGTCGAGTAGTCGATATCGAGAGCCGAACATCCCGCGACGCAGACCTTTCCCATCTGTCGCGCGACGAGAGCGGCGTGAGAGGTCATGCCGCCGCGTGCGGTGAGAATTCCTTCCGCCGCATCCATGCCTTTGATGTCTTCCGGAGAGGTCTCAATGCGCGTGAGGATGACGAGCTCGCCCCGCTTCTTCCACGCCTCGGCATCGGGTGCGTTGAACACGATACGCCCCGTCGCAGCGCCAGGCCCTGCATTGAGCCCCTTTGCGAGGAGCCGGCCGCCTTTGACGGCCGCATCTTTTTCCTTCAGATCGAACACCGGACGGAGAAGCTGATTGAGTTGATCCGGCTCGATCCGTTTCAACGCGTCCTTGTCGGAGATCAGTTTTTCTCCGACCATGTCCACGGCGATCTTGATCGCCGCAAACGCGGTCCTTTTTCCAACGCGGCATTGAAGCATGAAGAGTTTCCCTTGCTGAATGGTAAACTCGATGTCGTTCATGTCGCGATAGTGTCGTTCGAGAGTTTTGCGGATCTTCTCAAGCTGCTTGTATATTTGCGGATTATCTTTTGCAAGCTGTGACATCGGCAAAGGCGTGCGGGTGCCCGCGACGACGTCCTCGCCTTGAGCATTCATCAGATATTCGCCGTAGAACACGTTCTCTCCCGTCGCGGCATCGCGCGTGAAGGCGACGCCCGTGCCGGAATCGTCTCCCATGTTGCCGAAGACCATCGACTGCACGTTCACCGCGGTTCCCCACGATTCGGGGATGTCGTACATCTTCCGGTACGCGATCGCGCGGTCGTTGTTCCACGATCCGAACACTGCGCCGATCGCGCCCCACATCTGCTCCATCGGCGCCTGCGGGAAATTGCTTCCCGTCTTTTCCTTGATCGCCTTTTTGAAAAGAGACACGAGGTCCATCAGATCGTCGGCGTTTAATTCCGTATCGAGATGAACGCCGCGCGATTTTTTCTTCTCCTCGATGATCATTTCAAATGGGTCGATCTCGTCCTTATGGAACGGCTTCAGCCCGAGGACGACGTCGCCGTACATCTGCACAAAGCGCCGGTAAGAATCGTAGACGAACCGCGGGTTGTTCGTTTTCTTCACGAGCCCTTCCGCTACTTCGTCGTTCAGTCCGAGATTGAGGATGGTATCCATCATACCGGGCATCGAAGCGCGCGCGCCGGAACGGACGGAAACAAGGAGCGGATTCTTCGGATCGCCGAACTTCGCCCCCATCGCCTTCTCGACCTTTGCGATGGATTTTTTGACGTCTAGTTGGAGTGATTTTGGATACGTGCGTTTGTTGGCGTAATAATAGGTGCATACTTCGGTCGATATCGTGAAACCCGCCGGCACCGGCAGGCCGATATTCGTCATCTCGGCGAGGTTTGCACCTTTGCCGCCGAGGAGATTTTTCATCTCAGCTTTACCTTCGGCCTTTCCATTGCCGAAGAAATAAACAAATTTAGCCATCGTTGTAATTTTTCCTTCTAATGTATTAGTGTGAATAGTTGGTCTGTTGATGAGAATGATGAATGTGTTGCTTCAATGTTTTTTTTGACACCGTCGTATTTCCTCCAAGAAAATTCTTCCCACGCTTTCCGTCAGCGGATTGAATGAATCTTTCATTCGTTCCGGGTGCCACTGCACCAATAAGAGGAACGATTTGTCCTCTCTCTCCGCCCATTCAAGAGCTTCAACAACTCCATCCGGCGACTGTGCGCTCACTTTTAAACCCCTGCCAATACGATCTGCCGCCTGATGATGAAACGAGTTGACGACGCCCGTATCCGACCCCGCCGCATGCCGCAGCACCGAGTCCTGCTTGATCGCGACCTCGTGTCGGCGCTCTTTTCCTCCGGGTTCACTATGGCGCGAAAAGCCATCCATCTCGAGGTCCAAATAAAGCGTTCCGCCGAAAAACACATTTGCCGATTGAAGCCCGCGGCACACGCCGAGCACGGGTTTTCTTGAATCAAGCGACTTCTCGAGGACGGAAAATTCGAACGCGTCGCGTTTCTCGTCGATATCTTTCGGCTGGCCTTCGATAGGCCTTTTGCCGAACGTCGCCGGGTGAAGGTCGGTGCCCCCCGTGAGCAGCAAACCGTCGCAATCGTCGCCTTCATCTGGCGCGTTGGATGTATAGATCAATTCGCGAAACTCGACCGCCGGGTTGAACCGAAGAAGCCAGTTCTTATAGTGATTGAATTTTTCCTCGTCAGGGCTGTTCTTTGTGATCGCAATTTTCATCCGATGATCTTCTTCTCCACGATCGAGTCGATCAACTTCTCCCACTCGTTCAGCTCATGTATCACCGTTTCGATCTCGACATAGAAGAGAGGGAGGTTCTCGAATTCCGACAACGTTGCACAACGCACGACATCTTTTTCCGTCGTGATAACAAATTCAGCGTTGTGCTTCTGCTGCTCTGCAACGATCCTGCGCGCGTCGGCAGGAGAATAGCTCCGATGGTCATCAAAAGCTATCATCGCGTCGATGCGGACTCCCAGCTCGTCGAGGGTCGTGCGGAAATTGTCCGGGTTTCCGATCCCGCAAAACGCAACGGCGTGTTTTCCTTTCACTGTGTTGAGGTCGACGCTGAAACGAGTTTTGGCTCTTCTGAATGCCACGATCCGGTATGAACTTGTAAATACCGGAGCTTTTGTAAATGAGCTGATGTGCTCTCTCAAATGGCCGCTGTTCGCTCCGACGCTGGTTCTTGTGATGACAACCGCACCGGCCCTTGCGAGAGAACTCAGCGGTTCGCGGCGCAGGCCTGCAGGGATCATCCGCATCCCGAACGGCGGTCGCGAGGCGTCGATAAGAACAATATCGAGGTCCCGATGAAGCGAACGATGCTGGAACCCATCGTCGAGAATAATGACTTCGGCACGGAGCTTTTGCGCTGCGTGCATCGCTCCGCGGACCCTCTCCTCATCAACCACGATCGGCACGTTGGGGAGTCGCAGCGCGAGTTGATATGCCTCATCCCCCGCTTCCTGCGCCGAGGCCTTGAGCCTCGTTCCGTCCGCCACCTCCAGCAATCCGCTGCTTGTGCGTTTGTATCCGCGGCTCACGACGGCAGGTCGAACATGCTTCCGCATCAGATGTTTCGCGATGAGTTCGACGAGCGGCGTTTTTCCCGTCCCGCCCGCAGTGATATTACCCACGGAGATGACGGGAATGTCGAGATGTTCAGTCTGAAAAATTTTTACGTCAAAGAACAAATTGCGAAACGCAATCCCTGCTCCATACAACCAGGAAATCGGCGCTAATGCTGGAACTGGTTTCATCCTCGTCTAAAAGATCTAAAAGGAACCTCTCTATCATGGAGCCGAGCTTCCGTTCGCCGTCGGCTCTGAAAGCTTTGCGAGCTCTCGTTGAGTCGCTTCGAGAAAATCATCCAGCGCCTGGTCCTGTAGGTCCGCTGGTACTGCGATCGGCTCGCTGTACCGCACGATCACCCGAGCGAAAGGCATTGGAATTTCAAACCGGTCCCAACTCTTCAATTCCCTTTTCCGCTCCATTAAAATGCCGACCAAGAAGAGGTGCGCCCCGCTCCGTTGCGCCGCGCGAACAGCTCCCATTTTCATCCGGTGTCGCGGACCCGTCGGACCGTCGGGGGTCACGCAGAGCGAACTTCCTTCAACAAGAACATCGATCATTCGCTGCATCGACTCTTTTCCTCCGACATGGCTCGAACCGCGAATGAGCACATAGCCCCAATGAGCAAGGGTCGCGGCAAGGATCTCTCCGTCCGCACTCTGACTGACAAGAGCCGCTACGGCCCGATTGCGCCGGGGTCGATGAAGATACCAACCGAGGAGCATCGAACCGTGCCAGAACGCAATGACAGAGGGTTCGCGGTGTTCGACATACGCGTCAAAGAACGTGGATCCTTCTCGTGTGATGCGAAGCGTCGCGCAAAGCAACGACGCGGGAATCCATAAAAATTTTTTTGCGAGCCAGTCTATAATGTGTTTGCCCATCGGCTGCACCGAGCGTCCATCATGCCGGATGCATGCCGAGGATCGCGTTTGCAACTTTGCGGGAGGCGCCTTTCGATCCGAGCAACCCTTTCACCGCTGCAAGTTCCTTCTTCATCGCGCTCCGCAAGGCCTCGTTGCCGAGAAGCCGCGAAGCCGCGTCGACGATCCTCTGTACCGTTACCTGATGCTGGATCAATTCGGGGACGATCGTCTTGCCCGCCACGATGTTCACAAGGCCGATGTTCTTGACATGCACGAGAGCCCGTGCAATGAGATATGTCAGCCAGGACGTCCTGTAAACGACGATCATCGGCGTTTCAAAACAGGCTGTCTCGAGCGTCGCCGTCCCGGAGGTGACAATTGCGAGGTCGCTGTATTTCATCACCTCATGGGTTGCGTTCTCGACATAATGGACGACAGCGTTCGGCGGAAGATGAAGGTCGAAAAGTTGTCGCGGCAAATTCGGCGCCACGGCGACGACCGCTTCCATATCTTCAGACTCTGAAAGAACCCCGGACGAACGCGCCATGACGGAGAAGAGGCCGCGGATCTCCTGCCGGCGGCTCCCCGGGATCAAAGCGAGGATTTTCTTTGCCGGGTCTATCCCGAACCGCTTACAGAATTGATTTCTGCTGAATTCGACGTCCAATTCTTCAAGAAGTGGATGCCCGACGAAACTGACATCGATCCCTTCTTTGCGGTAAATTTCTTCCTCAAACGGAAACACGACGAGCATTTTGTCCACCACG
>DATJXA010000146.1:0-9190 GCA_035500675.1 Bacteroidota bacterium
CTCGTTCGCCCGAGCCTCTATAAAGCGTACCATGAGATCAGGACGGTTGCCGAAAAAAAGAACGGGACGATCGTCGCGGATATCGTCGGCCCGATCTGTGAATCGGGAGATTTTCTTGCGCAAAGCCGTGAGATCCAAAAATGTGCTCAGGGAGACCTTCTTGCGGTGATGTCGGCCGGCGCATATTCGTTCGCGATGAGCTCAAATTACAATCAGCGTCGACGCGCGCCCGAAGTGATCGTCGACGGGAATCAGTTTTTCACGGTTCGGGAACGCGAGACCTACGAAGACTTGGTTTCCGAGGAAAAGCTCGTGCCTGGCCTGGTAAAAAGCGATAAGCAGTGATCCATTTTGAATATTCCGATTTCTTCAGCCTGTGGATTCCCGATAAAAACGTTCGGTCTACGACCTCGTTGAGGGAATGACGCGCCTTTTTTTATCGTCATTCCCGCGTGTTTTAGGCGGGCATCCAAAACGGAGCACACTGAAAAACTGGTAGTGTCTCAGTTTGAAAATGAACCGGACACTCGACCCTTTTGGCCAGTTCAATATGAAGACTTTTAACGAGTTTAAAGAGAAAAGTGTCCGGTTCATTTCTGCATTAGTCAAACTGATACGACACCAAAAACTAGTATAGGAAATTATTCCTCAATATTCGTATATTGAAAACAGGACCGAATCTCAGAAATCAAAGAATTAACCTAGACGGAGATCATATGATACAACCCACGCATAATTCGCCAAAAGCCGGCTTCCAATTTTTATCTGTATTTGCACTCGTTCTTCCTTCGCTTGTGTTCATCCATGTCGGCGTCGGACAGACCACCGGCTTCCTCCACGGCTTCATCCACCCGCTTACCGGGCTTGACCACATTTGCGCCATGTTAGCGGTGGGCTTTTGGGCTGCCCAGCGTGGAGGGCGCGCGCTCTGGGTCGTACCGCTGACGTTCGTGACAGTGATGGTGGTCGGAGGCCTGCTTGGCGCCGCCGCGATCTCTATCCCGTATGTCGAGCGTGGAGTCGTGATCTCTGTGCTCATGTTAGGAATTCTTGTCGCCGCTTCGGTCCGTTTGCCGCTTGTCGCGAGCAGCATCATCGTCGGACTCTTTGCGCTCCTTCACGGCCATGTTCATGGAGCCGAGATGCCTGAAACGGTTTCAGGTTTCGCATACGGAGCCGGCTTCGTTACTGCCACTGCGCTGCTTCATGTACTCGGTATCGCAATTGCGACGACCGTTTCAAAGTTAGGATACAGCCGCGTGGTGCGCTATGCGGGCGTTGCCATTGTCCTCTGCGGCGTCTATCTCTGGTTTGTGTAAGGCCGAGTAGAAACCTTCCGAAGGTTATTTCTCAGTTCGATCAAAAAAGCCTTCGGAAGGTTTCTAAGAATGAAGCGCTATCCGGAAAATTTGGAAACATCGCTCGAATTCATTATCCTTTAAGGAATGCCAACTTACCCCCGTAGAATACTTTCCGCTTTCTTGCTGATCGTCTATGCAGCAAGCTTATTGCTCGTGATGTCTCCTCACACCGATGCCGAAACGGCGTTCGGTTCCGGGAAAACGAGCATCGCGAACCACGCGGACGCCGATCATTGCAAGCATGTCAATGCATCTCAGGGCGATACGTGCCCGCTCTGTTCGTCTTTCGCAGCCAGGGCACCGCACGTTTCTACGCCGTTAGTCCTCGAAGCCGTTGCTCAAACGGCCGTTGTTCCACCACCGACCCTTTCATCCACCTATTCTCTTTTTCTTCTCTCCTCGTTCTCGCGCCGCGGACCTCCCTCTCTCCTCGCTTAACCGCTGTTAAGTATACGTTCGGTTCAAGGGATGCGGACTGATTATTCCGCCTATCCTCTACTCTACTATTTTTGCGAGGAGAAATTGACATGCGCTTCACAATTTTATTATCCTTTTTGGTTTTCACGGGCTTGCTGTACGGCCATGATTTGCCGCAAAAAAATAACGGGTCAAGCGAAAGCCCATCACAGCCTGCGCCCTTTTCCCCTTCCTTTCATGGTGCGGCCACCGAGCCCGGCGAGCCCCCCTCGGACGAAAACCGGACGCAGTTCCGTGTTTCGGTTTTCGACGCAGACGGAAATCTCCCGATCGAACTTGCGCGCGTCGCGCTTTCAAAGAACGGAAGGTATCTCGTCAATGCCGTGACAAACCCGGCGGGCCAGGCGCGGTTCCGCGATATTGAGCCCGGAAGATACGAGATCACCGCTTGGTTCGTCGGATACGATACGTTCGTCGATTCCATTATGATCGACAGGGAGCATACAACCTATAAAGTCGCTCTTCATACTCTCGGATCCCAAAAAGAAGTCGTCGTCGTAGGACAGCGGGAGCCGACAAGTTCGCACATCAACCCGATGACGGCGAACCAAGTGTTTGAATCGGAAACATTCCATGCCCCGCCGACGGCGCGGATGACGAACGTCATCCAAGAAAACCTCATGGGAGCGGTGCGAGCCCCGACCGGAGAAGTGCACATCCGCGGACAGCACGGCGAGTTTACGTATTACGTGGACGGCATTCCGATTCCCCTCGGTGTGTTCGGAGGATTGAACGAAGTGGTCGACCCAAAAGTGATCGACCGCACGACATTCATCACCGGAGGATTTCCCGCAGAATACGGCGGACAAATGTCTGCGATCATCGACCTCAACAACCGGGTCCCAACGGGAACATTCCACCTCGACGCCTCGACATATGCCGGCAGTTACCTCACGTTTAACGGAACGAAGTCTTTCTCACCGGGGACTCTCGGCACATCCGCGTCGGCCGGAGACACGCTTGGGAACAGAGTCGGTCCGTTCCGCGCACTCAACTCAAACGGGCAAAATCTTTCCATCAGCGACCACCTCGGGAAGCTTGGCTTCTTCCTTTCAGGCTCGCGTCAGGAAACCGACCGCCGCATCGACCCGCCGACATCGAACATTTTTAACGACCACGGGTTCGATTACTTCTTGTATGGAAAATTCGATTATGTTCTCAGCGACAACGAATATCTCACTGCAAACCTCAATTGGGGACGGACCAACACGGAGGTTCCTTACGATTCGGTTGAAGCAATTGCCGCCGACATGCAGGAGACTTCCAACTCGTTCCAAAACGTGTCGTACTACAAGGCGCTGAATTCCGATATTGATAAAGAATCGAACCTCTTTATCGGAGGTTATGCGCGGGAAGGAGAACTGATTTACACGCCGGGATCGATCGACCCGCCGAATTTTCAGTTCGCGGGAGATACTGTGAATTACTTGCTCGACGAGGACAGGACGTTCACGACGACCGGATTGAGAACGACCTTCGACAAGCGGCTGGCGCACGAGTTCATGTACAAGGTCGGTCTCAATTTTTCTGCCACAAGCGGTAAAGAGGATTATACTTCCAAAGATTCAGCGCAAAACCTCGGCCCTAACTCATTTGTAAATTTTAACGGGTCTGATTTTGGGGCATTCGGCGAAGTAGAATATCATCCGGTTGAATGGACCATGTTCGAACTGGGAGCTCGTTACGACCAGCACATCGCCCCGGATATTCCGTTCCAGCACCAGATCAGTCCACGCATCCGGTGGAATTTCTTTATCGACGAGAACAATACTGCATACTTGTATTACGGAAAATTGTTCATGCCGACGAATATCGAAGGATTGAAAACCATCGCTCTCAATGTCAGCAACACGCTTGTGCCGACGCTGCCGGAGAGAGATAATTTTTACGAAGCGGTCTACACGCACGGGTTCGACTTCGGACTCAGGAGCAAGCTGGCGTACTTCTACAAAGATGCGACGCCGGGCGTCGACGACGAGACCGTCGGGAACAGCGCCATCAAAACTCCGGTCAACATCGAGGAAGTGAAGACGCAGGGCATCGAACTCGGCCTTACGTACAACCTTCCGGAGACGCCGTTTTCCGGGTTCCTGAACGGAGCGCTCACTCACGCATACGGAACTGGGCTTGTGAGCGGCGGATTTTTGGATTACGATACGGACGGGGATGGAACGGATCTCGATCATGATCAGAGACTGTCGATCACTACCGGCCTCAATTATCAGCCACGGGATTGGTTCGTCAATCTCATCGGAATCTATGGTTCGGGACTTGCAAACGGCAATGAAGACGCTGTGTACAAGAACGGACTCTTCGATTTCAACACGTCTGCGCATACCGCGCCGTCATGGATCTTCAACATCAGCGCCGGGCGGACGTTCCATCTTGAAGGAGGGTCATCGATCGAACCGTCGCTCTACGTCACCAACGTGCTCGACCACCAACACCTCATCAAGGGAGCGTATTTCAGCGGAGCGAGTTGGGAAGAACCGCGTAACGTGGTGTTCACGCTTTCATATCATATGTAAAACAAAACTTGACGCGGATAAATCGAAACGGGGCTCCCATTTATCGGGGAGCCCCGTTGTTGTTTAATCGTGGAGCGGTGGGCAGCGTTACGTTTTGGATTCCCGATAGAAACGTTCGGGCATGACACAGCGCGAGTGCTCGTCATGCCCGCACGCTTCTGACGCGCATCCACATAACGGTAAATGCCAAAACGTGCCTCTACCGAGCGATGCGTTGATTTGACCGCGCGCTATTGCGACGAGAGATAATGCGTCGGATCGGCCGCAAATTTTTCTTTGCATCCTTTTGAGCAAAAACCGTAGACCTTACCCCGGTAATGTGCCGTATCGCCGATGCCCTCCGACAACGGCATGCCGCACACCAGATCGTTGGCGTTGTCAAATTTGACGTCTTTATACGTCTCTTTCTCAGCGTGAGAAACCGCAGGCGTCTCATTTCCCGCCGATTTATTTTGTTGATTGCATGCCGTCGTTAAAAGCATGCCGAACAATAAACAGAGAAGATAGGTTTTCATAAAGTATCCAGATGATGTGTCAATAGCATTGCGTTTAGAAACCGGCTTCGCTTCAAGCAAAATCTCATAACGAATACTTCACCGTTCCGTACACGGACCGCGGCTGCCCCGGGTTGACAAAACCGCCTGCGCGGAGTTCTGCATACGCCTTGTCCGCAAGGTTTTTTACGCCGACTTCAAGCCACGCATTCCCGATCGTCCTGCCGACAGTCAGCGCGAAGAGCGCGTATGACGGAGTCACGACACCAGGTTCGTCGAACGGGCTGTATGGTCCGACAATGTTTGAGGAGAGCCGGACCTCCCAGAGCGGCGACGGAACGATCTGGACGGCGGCGACACCGATATATTTGGCCGTGTTGTAGACCCTCGCTCCGGAAAGCGTATCTCCATCGTCGGTGATCAGCGTTCTGTACCGGGCATCGTTAAAAGTCCAATCGGTCGTGAGATTCACCGTCCGTGTAACACGGACATTGCCGTCGATTTCGACCCCCTGCCTGCGGCTCTGGCCGCCGCTCGTCGAGGTGAGCGTGATGGGGTCGAACGTCTGTTCGTTGCTCACGTCCATTCTGAACAACGACACGCTTCCGCGAATGTCCGTTGCGTCGAATTTCGCTCCGAGTTCATACGCCCATGCGGTGATGAACGGCAGCGTTGGGTCTTCGATCGTGCCGTCCGTGGAACGGAACCCGCGTGACACGTTGGCATAGAGGGAGACGTTCTGCTGAATCGCGTACATTGCCCCAAGCTTCGGTGAGAAGATTTCCCTTGTGTCAGCAATGGACGGAGCGTCGGGCGGAATCGATTGTGCATTGAGAATGTCGTATCGAGCGCCGAGTGTGAATTTCGCCGCACCGACAATTTGCTCCGACTGGAGGAACAATCCCTCCGTCTGCTGTTGTGCTGAGACAAGCGTCTGCGCCGAATCGCGAACACGGTCAGTTGTGAACCAGTTCTCGTAATTCGAGTGGTCGTGGCGCGTCTCGAACCCGAGCGTAAGCTCGTTGTTCGGCGTAATCCAGGTCAGCGCACTCGTCGCACCGAGCCCGTAGCGTTTGTCCTCCTCTTCCGTCTGACTTCCAGATCCTTCATCGAGACCGCCCTCGGGAGGAGTTGTGAGAAAAAGCTGCCACCGGCCTTGCGTGGCAAAGACGGTCGTCCTCCAGAACATCGATGAGCCCGACGATACGCGGAGGCTGACCCGCTCTTGTGCATGACGTTTATAGCCGCCGTCCGTCGAATTGGCCGCCACGTCGAACTGTCTCTGGTCGAATTGGTCCAACGTGATCGATCCGGGGGAATGCCAATTGGCTCCGTAGAGCTCGATGCCTGCATCGAGCGTCGACACCGACGAGATGTCCTGCACAATCCGGGCGTGCCCTTGTTCGAGAGAATAATCGCTGTTAGGACGCCATCCATGGTCGCGAACGCCTCTCAATCCAAACACGCCGCTGCTTCCTTCATGGTCGTAGCCAGTGAGCGCCGTTCCGTCAAAGCGTCCGTACGAACCGCCCGAGAGCCAAAGGTCTGTGCCGTCCATTTTTTCAAGAGTCCGGACGTTCACCACTCCAGACATAGCAAAGTTTCCGTAGAGCGCGCTTGTCGGCCCCTTGATGAGGTCGATCGACTCGATCGCTTCCGGCATCATCAAGCTGAAATCGTTATACCCTTCCGCATGGCCGTTCACCGGCTCGTTGATCGGAACACCGTCGATCCATAGCGCAAGGTCCGTCGAATGGTCGGAGCTGAAGCCCCGGATTGACGCATCCGATGCGAAACCGGGACCCTGTCCCTGCTCATGGACCTCAAGGCCCGCAGTCTGCCGCAGCAAATCCCACGTGTCGGACGAGACCGTCCGCTGAATCATGACCGGGGTAACCACGATCGAGCTCAACGGCGCTGCCTTTTGGACTTCGGTCGCTGTGATCGTCACTTCGGGAAGCTGAACGACGGCGCTGTCGGACGGATCTGGAAGCGCGGCCTCCGTCTGCTCGGACGATGCAAAAAACAAAAATAGAAATAGACCGATTGAAAATAATCGCATGAAAAATCCTCCTTTTCAATAGCGTAAAATAAACCCACTATTCCTCTTAGTTCAGAAAAGAGCAATAGTGGAAAAATTTTCTACGACAAAGAAAAGGGAGATTGCGGGGGGTGAAACGGGAGGTTGCGTGTCCCGGCAAGAAGCGATGGATTTTTAGCGGAATACTGTACCGGTTGTGTTTTCTCAACACTCAGACTGAGCACGAAGAAAAACTCGACTGCAGGGTCCAGCACATTCGGAGAAAGAGTCACGACCGGCGTTGAACATGGAGAGGAAGAAATCGAGCACGTTCCGTTCTTTTGCATAGCAGCGAGATGCGCGGCACGGCAGCATGGGCACGACATGTCGCCTGCATGCGCGCAGCAACACTGGCACATCGTCTTCGTCTGTGCCTCGTGAAATATTCCAACGCCCATCCACGGAACGAATATATATCCGTTCGAGAAGAGAAGCACTGTCACCAGCATGACGCTGGCTTTTTGACGCAAGAAGGACACGGTTCTTTGTATGGCAACTACGTCTGTTGGGGGGATGGTTTATGTAATTTACAATTTTTTGTGATTTGCGCAAGAGGAGAACAATTCCGGTAATGGTACGTTTTGGATTCCCGATTGAAACGTTCGGGAATGACGCAGACTCAGCGTTCGTCATGCCCGCATGCTTCTGGCGGGCATCCATATAACAGAGGGAAGAAATGGTAAAACGTACTACTACCGCAATTCCGGTAGTGTCTCAGTTTGAAAATGAGTCGAACCGACACGGCCGCAATGTCGCAAAGGCACATAGTACTAGAACGACAAACGTATCTCGTAAGGTGAACCTCGTAGTGGTTGAAGTCTTTGTGCAAGCGGTGAAGCGAGCGTCGTCCTTACTTCGCGACCTGAATAACGCCATACATAATCCCCATACCAAGAAGCGTCATTCCCGTCGTCAGCAGTTTCGGGTGTGCATGGTGGCTTTCGGGGAGGAGGTCCGATGCGCCGATGTAAAGGAAACAACCGCAGATGATGCCAAGCGTGGTTCCCAACGCTGTTTGGGGAATCGTAAAAAGGAAGGTGGATAAAACACCGACAACCGGAGCTGCAGCATCGATGATAAGCCATCGTAGCGCCGTTTTATTGTCGCTGCCGCGCATGACGATGACGACGGTATTGATCCCGTCGGAGAAATCGTGCGTTAATACTGCGGCGGTGACGACAAGGCCGATCGCAGAAGAGACTTGGAATGCGAGACCGATCACCACGCCGTCGAGAAAACTGTGGAAAGACAAACTCGATGCGCCGAGAACTCCCCTGTGCCTCATGTTTTCACAATCCTCATTGTGCGAATGAAGAGCGACGCTTCTCTCGAGCACTAAGTAGAGCACAAACCCGAGCCCTATCATGAGGGATGCCGTCGAAAAATTTCCGGCGGCGAGCGTGAACGATGTCGGCAGGAGGTCGAAGAGCGCAACGCCGATCACCGCCCCCGCGCTGAACCCTGCGATGAGGTGCAGTTTGTCCTTAAAGCGGAGGGCGAAAAGTCCGCCGAGGAAGGTCGAGCAAAATGTAGCCAGCGCTATGAGAAAAAGGGTCGTTGTCATTGGCCTCTAACGGTTTGCGTAACATTATTCCGCCTTAAGGTAGGAAGTTTTAAGTCTTGAATCCAGAGATTTGAAGCGATGGTCGTGTCTCAGTTCACCGAATGTATAAATGAGCCGGCACTTTTTTCTTTATATCCATCAAAAGACTTTACATTGAACCGGCCAAAAGGTTCGAGTGTCCGGTTCATTTTCAAACTGAGAGACTATCGAAACCGTCGAATTTTCACACATGCACGGCAATCTTCAGCACGACATTTCGTCTTTCTTCCCAGCTTGCCCCGGTGGTGTACGCCCCTTTGAGCAAATGCTCATGGTCCAATAAATTCGTGATGTAGATGGACGGGTTACAGGAGCTCCCGCCTGAAAGATGGTACGTATGGCCCGCGCTCAAATCAACTATCCAGTATGGAGTCGTGTGCGCCGCCTGATTGAAATCGAATAATCCGGTCTTATATGTGGAGACATCTTGTGGATAACCGTTCGAAAGTCCCGATCCGTATGTCGCCTCAAGATTGATAAACCAGTCTTGCGGCTGGTAGTTGATGTCGGCAACAACTGAGAGTCTTTGATCATGATCCAGGTCGGTTGCCGGCCCGTCATCGCTCGGCGGCAAGAATCCACCAGTAAGCGGTCCGGAACCGATAGCATGGATGATCGAAGAATTCAGATGACCCGAGAAAGGGGTC
>DATJXA010000147.1:0-22230 GCA_035500675.1 Bacteroidota bacterium
TTGAGGAGCGTGTTGGCCTCGGAATAATTCAACCCCTCTTTCGCCATGATGTGAAGAATAATGTAGGGGTCGATATCGCCGCTGCGCGTTCCCATGAGCAAACCCTCGAGCGGCGTCAATCCCATCGAAGTATCGATGGAGATCCCTTTATCCACGGCTGCCATGCTGCACCCGTTGCCGAGATGGCATGTAATGAGCTTCAACGAATGGAAGTCGGTCCGCAGCAATTCGGCAGTCCGCTGAGCGACGAACGAATGGCTAGTCCCATGAAATCCGTACCGGCGGATCTTTTGTTGTGAATAGAGAGAATAGGGGATGCCGTAGAGGTACGCGCGTCGCGGCATTTTTTGATGGAACGCAGTGTCGAACACCGCGACCTGCGGTATGTTCGGGAGATGCACCCTGCATGCGCTGATTCCCTGAAGGTTGTGCGGGTTATGGAGCGGTGCGATGTCGATGTTGTCTCTGATCCGCTTGATGACGTCGTCATCGATGAGGACCGAGGCGCTGAATGCTTCACCTCCATGCACAACCCGATGGCCCACCGCGCCGATCTGCCCTTTATCGGTCAGCACGCCGTGATTTTTGCTGAGGAGAACGGCAAGGATATATTCGATCGCCGCGGTATGTTCGAGGATCTCTCCAGTGATCTTTATCTCATCTCCGTCGGAGCGCGTATTCGTCAACACCGCGCCGCTCATGCCGATCCGTTCGACGATCCCTTTTGCAAGGGCTTGACGGGTTTCATTTTCGATAAGTTGATATTTAACAGAGGAGCTGCCGCAGTTAAGGACGAGGATATTCATGAGGGACAGAATTTCGATTAGATGTCAGTGAGGATCAAGAAGTTTTTTTCCCCTGGTCGGTGTATTTGAAGAATCCTTCGCCATTCTTTTTCCCGAGCTTGCCTTCGCGGACCATTTTGCGAAGGAGCGGACATGGTCGGTATTTTGCGTCGCCGAGTTCGTGAAAGAGGGATTCCATCCAGGCAAGAACTTCGTCAAGCCCCATCATATCGGCGAGTTCAAGAGGACCGTATTGGAAATTATATCCGAGCTTCATCGCCGTATCTATTCCTTCGGCCGTCGCAACGCCTTCCATAAGAACATGCATTGCTTCGTTGAGAAGGGGAACGATCACCCTCGTCGTGACGAATCCGGGATATTCAAACACCTCGACGACCGTTTTGCCGAGTCTCTCGGCGAATTTTTTTACTCGCAGAAACGTCGTGTCGGACGTTTTCAGTCCGCGGACGAGTTCGACAAGCGGGACCCGGGGCACAGGGTTAAGGAAATGCATCCCGATCACTCTATCGGACCTCTTTGTTGCCGAGGCGAGCTTCGAAAGATTAAGCGTAGAAGTATTGGAAACGAAAATTGTTTCGGGCGAGCACAATTCGTCCAGTTCGGTGAAGATCCTTTTTTTTAGCTCTAGATTTTCGTCGACGGCTTCGATGATGATGTCGCATTGAGAGGCGTTTTTGAATTCCGTAGAACTGTGGATACGCGAAAGGATGGCATTTTTTTCGCTTTTGGTCATCGTCCAGCGTTGGATCTCGCGGTCCATACTCTCCATCAAAAGTTCAGTCATTTGAGAGAGCTTTTTTTCGTTCTTTTCTAAAGCGACGACTTCTACTCCGTGCGAGGCGATCGTTTGAGCTATCCCCTGGCCCATCACTCCCAGCCCAATGACTGCGACGGCGTTAATTCCCTCTTGATCTGCCTTTTCAAGCTTGAGGTCGCTAAGAATGTCTTCTATTCGAATGTTCGTCGCCATTGTGAAATTGTCGATCAAATAATTGTCTGATAACTACCGCAGTGAGCGCAAAAGTGATGCCAGCTTCATTGCGTGGTTTTTTGAATCAAAAATCGAATCTTCGGATAATTCAATTAGTGAATTCAAGAAAATTTCTCTTCAAACTTACCCAAAAATGATACCCAAGTCAACACTACCACAGTCGCGGTAGTGGGTTGCTTTCAGAAACCTTCCGAAGGTTTTTTGATTGAACATTTAAAAAGCTTTGGCATTTGCTCATTTT
The DNA here is from genome assembly GCA_035500675.1 of Bacteroidota bacterium. GTDB lineage: Bacteria > Bacteroidota > Ignavibacteria > UBA10030 > UBA8401 > JAGVPT01. The sequence continues at coordinate 2,039 of DATJXA010000147.1, forward strand.
ATTAGATAGAAAACCTTCGGAAGGTTTGCACTCTATCGTCAAAGGTAACCCACTACTTCAGTCGCTCCAATATTGACTTTTCTTCGTCTTTTGATTATTTTATAGCGTTTGGTAGAGCACGAAACGAAATCAATGATTTCGTTGTTATCAAAAGTGAGCTCCAAATTTTTTTTGTGTATAAATAAGACTTATTAGGTCGGGTATACGATAGATGTTAAAGCTTTCAAAAAAAGTCGAGTATGGGTTGATCGCGATCAGGCATATTGCAGCCGCCGAGTCCGGAAGGATCACGACCGCTAAGGAAATCGCAGATAAGTATAAAATCCCGTACGAACTTCTGGCGAAAGTAATGCAAAAGCTCGCGAAGAAAGGGTTCATCGTTTCTCACCAGGGCGTTTATGGCGGTTATACGCTCGCGAAAGGCGCCGGTGAGATTTCTATTTCTTCGATCATCAACGCGATCGAAGGCCATCTCCCTGCGATCACGCAGTGCATCGCTGAAAGCCCCGACAGCTGTTCGATCTATGACAATTGCACAATAAAGAATCCATTAGGAAAGATCCAATCGAACATCGAGCTTGTGTTCAAGACGATGAAACTTTCCGAGATCGTATGATGAAACTGCCTGTTTATTTAGATAATCATTCAACGACGCCCGTAGACAAAAGAGTGGTGGAGGCAATGCTTCCGTATTTCACAGAGCATTTTGGGAATGCGGCAAGTCGTCATCATAGTTTCGGGTGGCAAGCGGAAGTGGCGGTCGAACACGCCCGTAAGGTGCTGGCTCGATCTGTCAATGCCGAGCCAAAGGAAATTATTTTTACAAGCGGCGCAACGGAAGCAAATAACCTTGCGCTGAAAGGGATCGCCGAGTCGTTGCGCGGAAAGGGAAGGCACATCATCACCTCGAAGACCGAGCATCGGTCGGTACTTGACGTCTGCGGCGTTCTTGAAAAGTCGGGCTACCGTGTCACTGTCGTGGATGTCGATCGTTATGGGATTGTCCATCCCGAGACGATCCGCGAAGCGATGACCGACGAAACGATTCTCGTTTCGGTGATGATGGCGAACAACGAGATCGGGACACTTGCCCCGATCTCGGAAATTGGGAGATTATGTCTTGAACGGGGAGTGCTGTTGCACACGGATGCTACGCAAAGTTTGGGAAAAATCCCTATCGACGTTCAGGCGCTCAATATCCATCTCATGTCCATGAGCGCACATAAAATTTACGGACCGAAGGGTGTCGGTGCGCTTTACGTACGGGCCCAAAACCCCCGCGTTCAATTGACGCAGCAAATGGACGGCGGCGGACATGAGCGGGGAATGAGGTCCGGCACGATGAACGTTCCGGCGATCGTCGGCTTCGGAGTGGCAGTCGAGATTGCATGCGAAGAAATGACTAAGGAATCGGTTCGGGTCGGCGGGTTAAGGGACCGGCTGGAAAAAATGCTTCTCTCTGTCGACAGCGCGAGCCGCAACGGGCATCCATCCAACCGGCTCTACAATAATCTGAACGTGACATTTCCGTATGTCCGTGCCGACGGCCTTATGGCGAAGTTAAAGAAGGATGCGGCTTTTTCGTCGGGTTCGGCTTGTTCCTCCGCAGACCTTGAAGCGGGGCACGCTTCGCACGTGCTGACGGCTATCGGCGTCGATGAGGATGCCGCCCGCAATACAATACGTATCGGGCTAGGGCGATTCACGACGCAGGAAGAAATAGATTTTGCCGGCGCAAAGATCGTCGAAGCGGTAAACAACATACGGTCCCAATCGCCGCAGTATGCGATCGAGAATAAAGAGAAGAACCATGGCGCGGTGGTTTCATGAACGTTGAACGGACATTGGATATCTGATATGAAAAAGTCATTAGTGGTCATTAACAATCAAGTAGAATTCCTCCACTTTCTTAAGGCGAAATTTCCGATCTATAATTCGTCGAATCTGTTTTTCAGAGATTTGCATTATGGCATCATCAGCTTCTTTGAACACAAAGGCATGAAGATCGGATACGGAGAAGCGGAGTCTATCGCACGCGAAATTGCCCAGCACTTTGAGAAACAGAACATTCTGAAGAAGGTGAACCAGCAAGGATGGGTGTTGCAGTATCCCGAATTTACAGCAAAGAAAGCTTCATAACATTTTCATAATGACGAAGGAGAGAGAATATGGCAGACGTTCTCACAGCGCAAGGCCCGCAACCGCTCACGACTATTCCGGACGAAATTCAGTTAACGGAAAAAGCTGCGGGCGAGGTGAGGAATATCAAAGCATCGAACAATATTCCTGAGGCGCATGGATTGCGCATAGGCGTAAAAGGAGGAGGCTGCTCGGGGTTGACGTACGTTCTTGCATTCGACGAACATTCCAACGAGAAGGATCATGTCCTCGAATTGCAGGGCATTAAAGTATTCGTCGATCAGAAGAGCATGTTCTATCTTTCCGGCACGATTCTCGATTTCAGCGATGGGTTGAACGGGCGAGGGTTTGTCTTCAACAATCCGCAGGCGACCAAAACGTGCGGTTGCGGAAGCTCGTTCGGCGTATAGCGAGTATTTTCTTAAAGACTTAGACTTGGAGTTGAGATGCAAGAATCAGAATCAATGGACACCCTGGTCAACAGGGAATACAAGTACGGGTTTGTCACCGACATCGAGACCGACGCGATCCCAAAAGGCCTCAACGAGGATATCATCCGGCTGATTTCGAGGAAGAAGAATGAGCCGGAGTTTATGCTCGAATGGCGTCTGAAAGCTTTCCGCCATTGGCAAACGCTCAAAGAAGAACCCCATTGGCAGAATTTCACGTATCCGCCTATCGATTATCAGGATATCATTTACTATGCGGCGCCGAAAAAGAAGCCGCAGTTGAACAGCCTCGACGAGGTGGATAAGGAACTGCTGCAGACGTACGAAAAACTGGGCATCTCGATCACCGAGCAAAAAAGGATGAGCGGGGTGGCGGTCGATGCGATCTTCGACAGCGTCTCCGTAGCGACGACCTTTCAGGAAAAACTTGGCGAGCTTGGAATAATTTTCTGTTCTTTTTCCGAAGCGCTCCAGAAACATCCCGAGCTTGTGAGAAAATATCTCGGTTCGGTTGTTCCGTATACCGATAACTTTTTTGCCACGCTCAATTCTGCGGTCTTCAGCGACGGGTCGTTCTGTTTCATCCCGAAAGGCGTCAAATGTCCGATGGAGCTGTCGACGTATTTCAGGATCAACACCGCAGAGACCGGCCAGTTTGAACGCACGCTCATTGTCGCGGAGGAAGGGGCTTCGGTGAGTTACCTTGAAGGGTGCACGGCTCCGATCCGCGACACAAACCAGCTTCACGCCGCAGTCGTCGAATTGGTCGCTCTCGACAATGCGGAGATTAAGTACTCGACGGTTCAGAATTGGTATGCTGGCGATAAACAAGGCAAAGGGGGCATCTACAACTTCGTTACTAAGAGGGGAAAGTGCCTCGGTAAAAATTCTAAAATTTCGTGGACGCAGGTTGAGACCGGGTCGGCGATCACGTGGAAATATCCGAGCGTGATCCTTCAAGGAGACAACTCGGTCGGAGAATTTTATTCGGTTGCAGTCGTCAACAATCGACAGGTTGCCGATACCGGCACGAAGATGACGCACATCGGAAAGAACACGAAGAGCACGATCATCTCAAAAGGAATTTCGGCAGGGTTCGGCGGCAATACGTACCGCGGCTCCGTGAAGGTGCTGCCGAACGCCGCGAACGCACGGAATTATACGCAATGCGACTCCATGTTGATCGGCGATAAATGCAGCGCGAATACGTTTCCATACATCGAAGTCCGGAACACATCATCGAGCGTTGAACACGAGGCCTCGACCTCGAAGATCGGCGAGGATCAGCTTTTCTACTGCAAGCAGCGCGGCATCGACACCGAGAACGCAATTTCGATGATCGTCAACGGTTTTGCGAAAGAAGTGTTCAAGAACCTTCCGATGGAATTTGCCGTCGAAGCGCAAAAACTGCTGGGGATAAGTTTGGAAGGAAGCGTGGGATAAGAACAATTAAGAATTATGAATTAATAATTAAGAATTATCAACTAAAAATTTCCAACTACAAACGAAGAACGACGAACGAAGAACGAAGAACGACGAACCAAGAACATCACTCATCAAAAGAAAAACATGCTAGAAATTAAAAACCTACAAGCAAGCGTCGCGGGAAAAGAGATCTTAAGAGGCATCAATCTTAAAGTCAATGCGGGAGAAGTCCACGCAATTATGGGACCGAACGGTTCCGGGAAGAGCACGTTGGCTCAGGTCCTTGCCGGTCATCCTTCGTACGAGGTCACAGGAGGAGAAGTTCTCTACGACGGCAAAAACCTTCTCGAGATGGATCCCGAAGTGCGCGCTCAAGAAGGCGTGTTTCTCGCATTCCAATATCCGGTCGAGATCCCGGGCGTCAGCAACAGCTATTTTCTGAAAGCGGGCTTGAATGAAATCAGAAAATACAAAGGACTCGAGCCGTTCGACGCGATGCAGTTTTTGAAAATTCTCAAGGAGAAAATGAAGCTGGTCGAGATGGACTCAAGCTTTATCAATCGTCCCGTGAACGAGGGATTCTCCGGAGGCGAAAAGAAACGTAATGAAATTTTGCAGATGGCTGTGCTCGAGCCGAAGCTCGCAATTCTGGATGAAACGGATTCTGGGCTCGACATCGATGCGCTCAAAATAGTCGCGAACGGCGTCAATAAATTGAAGAGCCCCCAGAACGCCGTCATCGTCGTGACGCATTATCAGCGGCTTCTTAATTATATCGTGCCGGATTTCGTTCATGTGCTCGTCAACGGACGCATCGTCAAATCCGGAGGCAAGGAACTGGCGCTGGAGCTCGAAGCGAACGGGTATGAAACGGTGCGAGAAGAAGCAGAGACGGTAGCAGGATAATGGCTCAATCAGAAAGAGAGATCATGCAATTAGGAGACGACGTACAAAGATATCTTGCCGATCAAAGCGCGTTTGAGAATAACGGAGCTTCAAAGTCACCGGCATGGCTAAAGGACATCCGGTCGGCGGCTCGAGGGAAATTTACGCAGACCGGGTTCCCGACGATCAAGCACGAAGACTGGAGATTCACAAACATCTCTCCAATCACAAAAACTTCGTTCCATCGTGTCGCGGAGAATGATTCAAAGAGTGTGGCACGTACAGACCTGGCAAAGTTCATTATCCCCGAGGCGTCAAAGAGTGTTCTTGTATTTGTCAACGGACATTTCCGCAAAGACCTGTCAGACATGTCTGCATTACCGAAAAGCGTTTCTGCGGGAAGCCTAGCAGAGTTCGCCCATTTGGAAGAAAAGGTCGTTCGCGACCGGCTCAATAAAGAAATCCCTTTGAACATTCTTCCTTTTGCAGCGTTGAACGGAGCTTTTCTATACGACGGGGCATTTGTTCACGTGCCGGAGAAAATAAAAACACCCTCGCCGATCCAGTTACTTTACCTCTCGACGGAGGATAAAGATCGTCGTCCGGTCGCGTATCCGAGAAACCTTCTTCTCGTCGATAGGGGCGCGTCGGCGACGGTCGTTGAGACGTATGCGTCGCTTGCAGAGGGCGTGTATTTCACCAACGCAGTGACGGAAGCATTCATCGAAGAGGAATCGGCCGTCGACTACATCAAGGTCCAAAACGAAAGTGAGAAGGCGTACCATGTCGGAACAATGCAGGTACAGCAACGGAGCAGAAGCAGGTTCACCGCCTTCAGTCTCGCCCTTGGCAGCGCGATAGCGAGGAACGATCTTAATATCGTCATCGACGGAGAACAATGCGAAACGATGCTCGACGGGTTGTACATCCCGGCGAACGATCAATTAGTGGACCACCATACTTTTATCGATCATACGCGGCCGAATTGTTCCAGCAGAGAGATCTTCAAAGGGATCGTTGCGGGGAACTCGCGATCGGTCTTCAACGGAAAAATTTTTGTACGACAAGCGGCGCAAAAGACAGATTCAAAACAGACGAACAAGAACCTGCTTCTTTCGGACGCCGCGATCGTCGACACGAAACCGCAGCTCGAGATTTTTGCGGACGACGTCAAGTGCACTCACGGAGCCACGGTTGGCGGGCTGGATGCCGCATCGCTCTTTTACGTTAAGAGCCGCGGCATCAGCGAGGATGCCGCGCGGGCGCTTCTCACGGTCGGTTTTGCGGGCGAAGTGACAAATTATATCAACGACGAACATCTTCGCAAGTACGTCGATTCCCTCGTCATCGAACGTCTGCGGGAAAAAGTTGTGAAGGCAGCTCTACCGGAAATTGTTCACTCATCGAGCCAAGAATGAGATCGTCATCAGAAATAATTGAAAAAGGGATGCCGCGGACACAGGACGTATCGTTCGACGTCGCGCGCGTACGCGAAGACTTCCCGATCCTTGGCCAAAAGGTTCACGGCAAGCCGCTCGTGTATTTTGATAACGCTGCGACAACGCAGAAACCGCAAACGGTGATCGATGTGCTGTCGAAGTATTATTCAATGCAAAATGCCAATATCCATCGCGGCGTGCACGCGCTGAGCGAACTCGCGACGTACGAATACGAAAAGGCGCGCGGAAAGGTAAAGCTTTTTCTCAACGCAGCCGATTCCCGCGAGATCATTTTTGTGCGCGGCACGACCGAAGGGATCAATCTCGTTGCCGCGAGCTACGGAAGAAAGTTCATCAAAGCCGGCGATGAAATCATCATCTCGGCGATGGAACATCATTCGAACATCGTGCCATGGCAGCTGCTGTGCGAGCAGACGGGGGCTCTCCTCAAAGTGATTCCAATGAACGATGCCGGCGAGTTGTCGCTCGATGAATACGACCGGTTGCTGACTGAAAAAACGAAATTCGTTTCGGTTGTCTATCTTTCGAATTCGCTCGGCACGATCAATCCTGTGAAGGAGATCATCCGGAAAGCTCATGAGCGGAATATTCCTGTGCTCATCGACGGCGCGCAATCGACCTCTCATCTTACGATCGACGTGCAGGCGCTCGATTGCGATTTTTACGCCTTCTCAGGCCATAAGGTATTCGGTCCGACCGGCATCGGCGGCTTGTACGGTAAGACCCGCTATTTGGAGACGATGCCCCCGTACCAAGGCGGCGGGGATATGATCAGTTCCGTTACGTTTGAAAAGACGACATACAATGCGCTCCCGTACAAATTTGAAGCGGGGACGCCGAACATCGCCGATACCATTGCACTCGGCGCCGCGATAGATTATGTGCACAGCGTTGGACTGGAGGGGATCCGTTCGTACGAAAAGGCATTGCTCAATTATGCGACCGAGAGGCTCTCTGCAGTTAAAGGTTTGCGCATCATCGGAACTGCAAAAGAAAAAGCAAGCGTGATCTCGTTCACGATGGACAATGTGCACGCGCACGACGTGGGGACGATCGTCGACCAAGAGGGAATTGCCGTGCGCACGGGCCATCACTGCACGCAACCGGTGATGAAAAGGTTCGGCATCCCTGCGACGGCTCGCGCATCGTTTGCATTTTACAACACGACGGAAGAGATCGACCGCCTTGTTGATGCATTGGGAAAAGTAAAGGAGATCTTTGGCACATGAGCAGCGGTCTCAACGAATTATACCAGCAACTCATCCTCGACCACAACAAAAGTCCGAGGAATTTCAGGAAGCTCGACCATCCGACGTATCATGCGGAAGGATACAATCCGTTGTGCGGCGATCACTTCACGGTGTTCGTCGAAATGGACGGCGATACGATCAAGGACGTCAGCTTTCAAGGGTCGGGATGTGCAATTTCCAAAGCGTCCGCTTCCATGATGACAACGGCCGTCAAAGGAACGACGAAGGAAGAGGCGGAAAAGCTTTTTGAAAAATTTCATGCCGTTGTTACACGGGACATTCACAAAGACACCGAGGACCTCGATGAGCTCGGTTGTCTCGGAGCGTTGGCCGGCGTAGCCGAATTTCCGGCGCGGATAAAATGCGCAAGCCTTGCATGGCATGCGCTCCACTCTGCCCTTAATTCCAACGGCGCAGTGGTTTCCACCGAGACGGCATAGTTCATCGAAAAAAAATAACGTGTATGGAAAATTCAGATTTCAATACGTTCGAACTTCTGATCATGAAGGATCAGATCACTCAGGCGCTCAAGACGTGCTATGACCCGGAAATCCCGGTGAACATCTACGAGTTAGGGCTCATTTATTCCGTGGATGTCGAGAAGGACGGGGCGGTCCGGATCAAGATGACGCTGACCTCTCCGGCGTGCCCCGCCGCTCAGAGCCTGCCGCCCGAAGTGAAACAAAAAGTCGAAGCAGTAAAAGGCGTGGCATCCGTGAACGTGGAAGTCGTGTGGGAGCCCCGATGGGATCCGAGTATGATGTCGGAAGAGGCGAAGCTCGCTCTCAACATGTACTGAACGATTGACGAACGCCGCAATTTTTTCCCGATGCATTTAACATCATTTCACCATTTCAAGGAGATAGAACAATGGCACATACCTTACCCGCACTCCCGTATGCATTTGACGCATTAGAACCCCATATCGACGCGAAGACGATGGAGATCCACCATGACAAGCACCATGGCGCGTACGTGACGAACCTCAACAATGCTCTTGCCAACAACCCCGAGCTTCAGAATAAGTCGGCGGAAGAATTGATCAAGTCGCTTAATTCAATTCCGGAAGGCATCCGCATAGCGGTTCGCAACAACGGCGGCGGTCACGTCAATCACACAATGTTCTGGCAGCAATTGAAGGTCGGCGTCAAAGAACCGACGTCCGGCAAGCTCATTACCGCCATCACAAGCGCTTTCGGTTCGACGGCCGCGTTTAAAGAACAGTTCAACAAAGCCGGTCTTGGCCGGTTCGGGTCGGGATGGGCTTGGCTCGTGGTCGGCAAAGACAAAAAACTTGCAATCGTTTCCACTCCAAATCAGGACAACCCTCTCACCGACGGTGTGACTCCGATCCTCGGAGTCGATGTGTGGGAACACGCGTATTATTTGAAGTACCAGAACCGGCGCGCGGACTACCTCGCGGCATTTTGGAATGTTGTGAACTGGTCCGACGTTTCAGACCGGTTTGACGCCGCGTCCAAATAAGCCAGAAGGATCTCATGTCCTCTCACTTAATCCGGCAACTTCCTTTGTTTCCGCTCAAGGTCGTGCTGTTTCCAGGCTCCTTGCTGCCCCTCCATATTTTCGAGGAGCGGTATAAGACGCTCATTCGGGAATCGATGGAAGAACAGGCAGAGTTCGGGATTAATTTTTTTGAGGAGGACAAGATCGAGCCGGTCGGTTGCTCTGCGATCGTGAGAGAGACCATCAAGGAATATGACGACGGGAGGTTGGATATCACGGTCGAGGGACGTTCGCGGTTTACGTTACTCCGCCTGCTCGAAAGCGAATCTCCCTATTTTGTCGGAGAGGTTTCGTTCTTCGACGACAAACCCGAAAAAGTCAATTACACGTCGCGCAAAAGGGCGATAGAATTGTACAACCGGTTCGTCGAAGTCGCCTTCAAAGGAACGGTTCCCCCCGCCAACACTGCATCGTCGGATACGAAGGTCTCGTTTCTCCTTGTCCAGAAAGCGGGGATGGAATTAAAAGATCGGCAAAAATTTCTCGCGCTTGAGTTGGAAAACGAAAGACTCAACATGCTCAATCGCCATTTTGAAGCGATGGTTCCGCTCCTTTCGACGCGTGAGAAATTCGACCGCTTTGTTTTCAACGATGGATACCTCTCACCATCCTGAAACTTGTGCACCAAACGACATTCGAGATTTTTCACAATCGTGCCACGAAGGCCCAAAGACGCTAAGAAGAAATTCTTCGTGTCGGCGAGCTTTTGTGGCAATTTATTTTAAGGCATAATCACCGAACAAAAAAATAAACGAGGGAGATTCCATTATGATAAGATCGTGTTTACTGACAGCGTCGATCGTTTTGATTGCAACAATAGGTTTTGCGCAGCCAAAACAAGAAGAACAAAAACACGATTCTTCTGAAGCAGCGATACCAAAACCGGTTCAGATCGTCACGAAACACGATATCACCATCAACGGCCATCAGATCCATTACACTGCCACTGCCGGCACATTTTTACTCAAAGACGAGGAGGACAAGCCGATCGCATTATTCGGTTTCACGGCGTACGTTAAGGACGGCGTCACGTCGTCGGATGAACGACCGATCACCTTCGCGTATAACGGCGGACCCGGGTCGTCCTCAATTTGGCTTCACATGGGAGCGCTGGGGCCGAAGAAGGTCGTCATCGACGACCCTGACGCAACTCCTCCCGCGCCGTATAAGATGGAGGATAACCCTTACTCGCTGCTCGATGTCACCGACCTCGTCATGATCGACCCTGTCGGAACGGGCTTGAGCAAGCCGGTAGGGAAAGCCAAGGGGGCAGATTTCTGGGGCGTAGACCAGGACATCAAATCCGTCAGTCAATTTATTTTCCAGTACATTCGGGCAAACGCCCGGTGGAACTCGCCGAAGTTTTTGCTCGGCGAAAGCTACGGGACGACTCGTTCTGCCGGCGTTGCGGATTATTTATTTGAAAATTTGGGCGTCGCCGTCAACGGCGTTGTCCTCGTCTCGACGGTACTGAATTTTGAGACGCTTGAATTCGCCAAAGGCAACGACCTGCCATACATCGTTTACCTCCCGACGTATGCCGCCGTCTCATGGTACCATCATGCTCTGCCGTCGCAGCCCACAAACCTCGATTCTCTGTTGAGGGAAGTGAGAGAATTTGCAAAAGGAGAGTACGCCGATGCGCTCTTCAGAGGTTTTGCCGTTGACAGCACTGAGCTTAACAAAGTTATCGATAAGCTCTATGAATATACCGGCATCTCTAAGCTCTACTGGAGAAAAGCGGATCTTCGGTTGAACGAACCGCAATTTACCGAAGAGCTGCTGAGGTCCCGTGGAGAAACTGTGGGGAGATTGGACTCCCGTTATCAAGGACCAACCCCAGATTTGTTGAGCGAGTATTCGAGTTACGACCCGCAGAGTTCATCCATTAGCCCAGTGTTCATCACAGACTTTATGGATTATTATCACGAAGACCTGAAATTTCCCACCGATCAAACATACAACATTGAAGCCTACGGGAACAAAGATTTTAAGTGGGATTGGAAACGGGGCGGGCAATCCGACGGGACAGGGTATCCCGACGTGTCGGACGATCTCGCAGACGTCATGTCGAAGGACCCGTACCTGAATGTGCTTGTGTTGAACGGATATTTCGACCTTGCAACTCCTTTCTTCGCCACTGAATACACCGTCGATCATCTGGGCAATATTTTGCCCGGGCTCAAAGACCGGATACACATGAAATATTTCAACGCCGGCCATATGATGTATGTCCACTCCGAATCGTTGCCGGTATTCAAATCGACGATTGCCGAGTTCATCCAGGGCATGGTCCATCCAAAAAAGTAAGACGGCGTATTCGTAGCGTCTCATTTTTGCATTCGTCAAACCGATACACCGCTTAGCGTTTGATTTCATGTGTTCGTTTTCCTATTTTGTTTTTCATGGAAAAGGATAAAAAGGTCACCGAAATTCAATCGCTCCTGCAACACACGGTAAAGCCAACGGCGGCACCGTCCCATTACTGGCAATATTGTGTGAACTGTGGAACGAAACTCGACAGCAGAAAGTGCAAGCTGTACTGCCCGAAATGCGGTTTTTATCACTCATGCAGCAAACCATAATCAATCAAAGGAGAACATCGTTCGATGAATAAAAAAGGCCAAAGAGTTTCGAGGAAACATCGAAAGCGTCAGCGGAAGCAAAAGGAAAAATTGAAAGCAATGCTTCGTCAAAAGAAAAAGTGAACTGTGTGACCAGCGAGCCCTCTCTGTCGAGAGGGTTTTTCGTTGATTGCAACTGCTATCATATTTTTCTATATTTTTTGGAATACAACGCTCGCACCGACACGTCCGCATGGAAACTGACCTTTGTCATACGTCGTATGTCTTTAAGTTTGGCGGGAGATCCCTCGACCTTTCTTCGCGGACGCATATCATGGGCGTGCTCAACGTGACTCCCGATTCGTTCTCAGACGGCGGAAAATATTTTACCCTGGAGAATGCCGTCGCCGGGGTGCAGCAAATGATCGAAGACGGCGCCGATATCATCGATGTCGGCGGCGAATCGACGAGGCCGAGAGGGCCTTATGGGGAGGGGGCTGAAGAAGTTTCAGAGGAAGAGGAGCTGCGCCGCGTCATCCCGGTCATCAAAGCAATTGCTGCGCATTCAAACGCCGTAATTTCTATCGACACGTATAAATCGGCGGTCGCAAACGCGGCGCTCGATGCGGGAGCGACGATCGTGAACGACGTCAGCGGTCTTTCGTTCGATCCCGACATGGCGAAGGTTGTCTCTTTACATCATGCCTCGCTCGTTGTGATGCACATGAAAGGCATGCCGAAAACGATGCAGCAAGACCCGTCCTATGACGACGTCGTTCTCGAAGTAAAGCAAAGCCTTCTGACATCGGTGGAGAAAGCGCAGCAAGCCGGCGTAGAACAGATCTTGATAGACCCCGGCATCGGCTTCGGCAAGAAGTTAATGCACAACCTTTCGCTATTGAAAAATCTAGGCCAGCTGGCGGAGTTGGATTGCCCGATTCTCATAGGACCTTCGCGAAAAGCATTTATCGGAGCGTTGCTTGACCTACCGGTAAGCGAGAGACTCGAAGGGACGGCGGCGGCTGTGGCCGCTTCGATCTTTCACGGCGCCAACGTCGTGCGCGTGCACGATGTCAAAGCGATGAAACGCGTCGCCGTCGTTGTCGACGCAATTGTGAAGGCAGCGTAACAAAACGGTGCAACTATGGAACTATTCAAAATAGGATTCGTGACCGTTTCGCTTATCGATTTTTTTGACATCGCGATCGTCTCGTTTATTTTTTATCGGCTCTATATAGTAATGCGCGGGACGATCGCCGCACAGATTTTTGTCGGGCTGGTCGTCATCATCGGGTTTTCATTCCTTGCGCAAGCGATCAACCTCAAGGCGCTTGGCTGGCTTCTCCGCACGCTGACCGATGTGTGGGTCGTCGCCTTCGTTATTTTGTTCCAGCCGGAAATTCGCCGCCTTCTATCCACCATCGCGCGCAACCGGATCGTGAGGATGTTCCTTCGGATCGACGTCGATGAATCGATCGAGGAGATCGCGAGCGCGGCGGTCGATCTTGCTAAGAAGAAACAGGGCGCTTTGATCATCATCGTACGGGGCACGGGATTGAAAAGCGTCAGCGAATCCGGAATTTTGCTTCAGGCGAAAGTGAGCCGCGCGCTGCTGTTGTCTATCTTCAACCCGAAATCGCCTCTTCATGACGGAGCCGTGATCGTGAACGACAGGACCATCGAAGCGGCCCGATGCACGCTGCCGTTGTCGGCAGCAACCCGCGTCGGAGATATCGTGCTCGGTATGAGGCACCGTGCCGCGCTCGGAATTTCTGAACAGGCAGACGTGATCTCCGTCGTCGTCTCGGAAGAGACCGGGACGATTTCACTTGCAGAGGACGGCACCCTTATGCGCGGACTAAAATCGCAGGAACTGCGAAAAGAGCTTCGCGAACGACTTGTCCTTTCGATGGAGCGCTCGTGGAAAAACATCTGGCAGGCTGTTCGAGAAGAGGTGTGATCCTCCGACGTTAACTCAATGAAGAAATTCGCTGTTCTCATTCCGGCTCTCAACGCAAGCGCGACGATCGGCGCCGTCATTGCGCGCGTCACACCGCATATCCCGGCTGATAATATCCTTATCGTCGACGACGGTTCCTCCGACAGCACCTCAGCGATTTCGGCCTCGTTTGGCACACACGTATTGAAGCATGCGACAAACAGGGGAAAAGGCGCCGCGCTCAGAACGGGCTTCGATTATGCGCTGCAATCGTCGTTCGATGCCGTCATTACGCTGGACGCAGACCTCCAGCATCCACCGGAATCCATCCCACAATTCATCGATGCGTACTCGAGGAACGAAGCGGATATCGTCATCGGAAGCAGACTGCACCGTCTGCGCGGCATGCCCGTTCACCGAATTCTTTCCAACACAATCACGACGTTTCTTGTCAACGCGCGCACGTCGGGAAAAATTCTGGACAGCCAATCCGGCTATCGGTTGATCGGACGGAATGTGCTCGAAGCAGTCCGGTTAAAGTCGGACGGTTTTGAGGCAGAAACCGAGTTTTTGATCAAAGCGGCGTCGCACGGCTTTCGGTTCGGGTTCGTGCCCATCGATACTGTCTACGCGGGAGAAACAAGCCATATGACGCACTTCGCCACAACGCTCAATTTCGTCAAAGTGCTTTTCCAGGATTATTAAGGATCGCAGATCACGTGGGACGTTTCGATACAGAACGAAAAGAGATGATCGCATTCCTTGAGTCGAAGGGAATTAACGATCCGCAGGTCCTCGCCTCAATGGGAAAAGTGGAGCGCCAGCTCTTCGTCGATCCGGCTTTTGTCAGCCGGGCGTATGAGGACAGCGCTTTGCCGATCGGGCACGAGCAAACGATCTCTCAGCCCTACACTGTTGCATTCATGACTCAAGCCCTTGCGCCAAAGCGCGGGGACAAGGTGTTGGAGGTGGGAACCGGGTCCGGCTATCAAGCGGCGGTTCTTGCAGCGATGGGATGCAGAGTATTTACGATCGAACGTCACCTCGGACTATTGGCGAACGCGCGAAAGATATTCGATAAGCAAAATCTGCGGATCGCTTCCAAAGGAGGAGACGGCACCGTTGGTTGGAATGAGTTCGCTCCGTTCGACGGCATCATTGTGACTGCCGGAGCGCCGGATATTCCGGAAGCTCTCAAACTTCAGCTTGCGGAAGGGGGAAGGTTGGTCATTCCTGTCGGAGACAGGGAAGTGCAAAAAGTCGTCATCCTGAAAAGGATGGGGGATACTTTTTTGACAGAAGAAAGTTTCGGGTTCAAGTTTGTTCCGCTTGTGGGGAAAAATGGATGGAGTTGAGTTTGCAGTTACCGAGAGTCCTTGTGATCGTCGGTCCTACCGCCTCCGGAAAAACCGCTCTTGCGCTGGACGTTGCACGCCGTTTCCCTTCTGAAATTCTTTCCGCAGATTCACGCCAGGTCTATAAACTCCTGAACATCGGGACTGCGAAGCCCTCTGTTGAAGATCGAAAAATTGTTACACACCATTTCGTCGACGAGCTATTGCCGGACCAGCATTTCAGCGCGGGGGAATTCGGCGTTCAGGGAAGGAAGATCGTAGAAGAAATCATAAAAAGACGATCGCTGCCAATCATCGTTGGCGGAACGGGTTTATACATTCGTTCCCTTGTCGACGGATTATTCTCGGGTCCCGGAAGAGAAGAAGAGCTTCGGAAAGAAT
Source organism: Bacteroidota bacterium (assembly GCA_035500675.1). Lineage (GTDB taxonomy): Bacteria > Bacteroidota > Ignavibacteria > UBA10030 > UBA8401 > JAGVPT01. The sequence goes on from DATJXA010000147.1 coordinate 17,410, forward strand.
TAGAAGCTCGCCTGGAATCAGAAGGAGCTGAAGCTCTTCTCGATGAATTGAGAAAAGTCGATCCCAAAGCGGCTTCGAAAATGCTTCCATCGAACCAGCGAAGAATTGTGCGCGCGTTGGAGGTCTATTACGCGACTGGGAAACCGATCTCGCAGCACCATGGGGAACACGCTCCGCGGTCGCCTTTCGATCCTTTATTCATCGGCCTGCAATGGGACAGGAAGATATTGTATGAAAGGATCAATGGTCGTGTTGAGAAGATGCTCGCAGCCGGTTTTCTTGATGAAGTAAAAGAGCTCATCGGGAAAGGGTATGATGACCGTTTCAAGTCTTTGCAAACAGTCGGATATAAAGAAGCTTTCGCTTTTTTCCGCAAGGAAATTAGTTACGATCGTATGGTCGAGCTCATGAAACAGAATACGCGCCGTTTCGCGAAGAGACAATTGACTTGGTTCAGGAGAGACGAAAGGATCCGATGGTTTGAAGTTCACGATGAAGCCGAGATCCCACGGATTGCCGAAGAGGTTTTGATTTTGCTGAAATAAATTCGTATTTTCCTATCGTTGATTTCGGGGCGTGGCTCAGCCCGGCTAGAGCGCTTGGTTCGGGACCAAGAGGTCGGGAGTTCGAATCTCCCCGCCCCGACAACGAAAAAGGCGAACATCATTTGTGTGTTCGCCTTTTTTATTTCTGTTCCGTTGTTGTGGACCGTAGCGGGATCGAACCGCTGACCTCGTGAATGCCATTCACGCGCTCTCCCAGCTGAGCTAACGGCCCTTTGGTGCATCAATATACGAATGATTGGCTCTTTTGTCAACGAAGCCATCGTAGCCGTAGTGGCGCATTTTGAATTTCCCTATTTCTTCGGCTTGTGGATTCCCGATAAAAACATTCGGGAATGACGCGACCCAAGACACGTCATGCCCGCGCGTTTCTGGCGGGCATCCAAAATGCACCAGTACCATCGTACCAGTAATGTCGGAATTTAAAAAATGAACGGGACACTGGAGCCTTTTAAATTGTCCGGTTCATTTCTGCATCTGTGAAGCTAAGAGTCACCATCGCCTTTACCTTGACTATCGGACGATTTTTCGATAACTTTCTTATGAAAAATCAGCCACATTGCGACCGCATCGTCGTGAACTCGGAAGTTTTTCTCATTAGCTATTTCATCGGTTCCCTTCCTACTGCCTACATCGTTGTAAAAAGAAAAGCGCACATCGACATCCGGTCCGCAGGGAGTGGCAATGTAGGGACATTGAACGCGTACGAAGTTACGGGCGCAAGGGCCGTCGGACTTCTCGTCCTCTGTGTCGATGTTATGAAGGGATCAGCGGCAGTTTTTTTTGCGTTCTATTTTTTTGGAATTACGTCGGCTGCTTTGTCCGGAGCGATGCTGGGAGTTGTTGTCGGACATTGTTTTCCAGTATGGCTGAAGTTTAGAGGAGGACGCGGGCTTGCCCCGGCTGCCGGAGCGATGTTGGCGGTCGCGTGGATATTTGTCGCGTTGTGGCTGGCTTGCTGGAGCGTTGGCTACCTGTTCTCGAAGAATATCCATGTTGGAAATCTTGTCGCAATAATTATCAGTCCCTTCTTAGGGGCAATGATCCCGGAGGACGTTATTTCAAAAACGACCTGGTCGGCGTTTACTTCTCCACAAATTGTGCTCGTGTACTCGCTTATGTCCATCGTACTTCTTATCCGGCATATTGAACCATTGCGGACACTGCTCTCATCAAGAAAAGGAGGAACATAAGATGTCACGCAAGACATTCTTCCTTGTCGTCATACTCCTCTGCGCAGGCATGTTTCTCGGCTACGCACTGGGAACAAAAAAATCCGTAACAAATTTAGCCGCAGCCGGGTCGTCTCAGCTGAGCGCGCTCTTTACACAGGGTGATTCTCAGAAGAGTTCTGATGACGCTGTGTCGAACTCGCGAAAGAACGCGATCACTAAAACGGTTGAAGAGGTCAGCCCTGCCATTGTCGGCATTACCGTCACCGAAGTGCGGGAATACCGGGATCCCTTCTCGAATTTTTTCGGCGACGATCCTTTTTTCAGACAATTTTTCGGCAACCGTAACCTCACGCAGGAAGTCAAGGGTTTAGGGTCGGGGTTTATTATCTCTCCCGAAGGCTATATCGTGACGAACGACCATGTTGCCGGCAATGCAAAAGAGATCATCGTGACCATGACGAATGGGGAAAAATATCCCGCGGAGCTTGTCGGGACGGACATGATCTCGGACGTTGCGTTGCTGAAAATCAAAGGGCAGAATTTTCCGTACGTCAAGCTGGGCAATTCGGACGACGTGATGATCGGTGAATGGGTCGTCGCTTTTGGCAACCCCTTCGGGCTTTTTGAAAACATCGACAAACCGATCGTGACGGTCGGCGTTGTGAGTGCGAAAGGGATGAACCTGAGCGTCGACGAAAATCATTCCTACCGCGGGCTTATTCAAACAGACGCGGTGATCAACGCCGGCAATAGCGGAGGGCCGCTCGTCAATAGCGATGGCGAGGTCATCGGCGTCAACACGCTCATTTATACGGCGGGCGTCAGCCAGGCGTATATCGGCTACGGCTTTGCCATACCGATCAACCGCGTGAAGTCGATCGTTGAGGAACTCCAGAAAAAGGGAAAGATCGACCGGAACTTCTGGACGGGGATGGAAGTGAACCTTGTCGATCAGCGCATCGCAAAGTACTTTGGGTTGAAGGATGCCGAAGGAGTGATCATCAGTGACATCAAGAAAGGAAGTCCAGCGGAGAAAGCAGGGCTCAAGGTAGGCGATATCATCCTCGAGATCAACGGGGAAAAAATTCAGAATGAAGAAACGATCATCGCGATCATCAACGATGCAAGGGCGGGAGACGTCCTTGACCTGAAAATATACCGGGACAAGCAGACATTCCAAGCAAAACTCACCCTCGAAAAACGAACATAATTATTACGAGCACAACGTGATTGCACGATACACGCGCCGTGAAATGGGCGCACTGTGGGACGATCAGAATAAGTTTTCCGTTTGGCTGTCGATTGAGATTTTAGCGTGCGAAGCGCAGGCCGAGCTTGGCGTCATTCCCAAGGAGGCGGTGGAAACCATCCGCGCAAAAGCAAAATTCGACGTTGCCCGGATCGATGCGATCGAGCAGGAGGTGAAACACGATGTCATCGCCTTTCTCACGAACGTCGGCGAATATGTTGGGCCTGAGTCGCGCTTCATTCATCTCGGCATGACATCCTCGGATGTCCTCGATACTGCGCTCGCCGTGCAAATGAAACAATCCGGCGAACTTCTTCTGAAAGACCTCGAGGGATTGCGCGATATTCTCGCCCGGAGGGCGAAAGAATTCAAGAAAACAGTGATGATCGGCCGCTCGCACGGCATCCATGCAGAGCCGACGACGTTCGGGCTGAAGCTTGCGTTATGGTTCGATGAAACGAGGCGCAACATCCAGCGCCTTCTTCATGCCATCGAAACGATCTCCGTGGGACAGATCTCCGGAGCGGTTGGGACGTTCCAACATCTTAGCCCGAAGGTTGAAGAGTACGTCTGCGCTAAGCTTGGCCTTAAACCGGCCCTCGTGTCGACGCAAATTCTGCAGCGGGACCGCCACGCGGAATTCATGACGACGCTGGCCGTTATCGGCAGCTCGTTGGAAAAATTCGCGACGGAGATCCGTCATCTGCAAAAAACGGAAGTCCTCGAAGCCGAGGAATATTTTTCAAAGGGGCAGAAGGGCTCTTCGGCAATGCCGCATAAACGCAACCCGATCACGTGTGAACGGATCGCAGGACTGTCGCGCGTCCTTCGGGGCAACGCTCAAGCTGCATTGGAAAATGTCGCCCTGTGGCATGAACGCGATATCACGCATTCATCGGTGGAACGCATCGTCGTCCCCGACAGCTGTATTTTGCTCGATTACATGATCAGCCTTACGTCCAACGTTCTCGACAAGCTTCTCGTGTATCCAGAGAACATGAAAAAGAATATCGACCTCACACACGGACTCGTCTTCTCCCAACCGGTCATGCTTGCGTTGACGACGAAGGGAATGAAAAGGGAAGAGGCATACAAGATCGTGCAGAAAAATGCGATGGAAGTGTGGCAAACGAGGAAAAGTTTCAGAGAATTGCTGGAATCAGACCCCACCGTTACCGGCATTTTGTCGGGCAAGGAGTTAGACGAAGCCTTCGACCCTTCAAAAAGCCTCCGCCATGTCGATTACATTTTCGACAGGGTAGGGTTAGGTTAAGAGCTTAATAAAAATTACCGACTATGGAAACGACGACACACGTTGAAGCTGGGAATGAGCTGCATCTCAACACCGGGTTTGTCCGGAAGATGCTAGTGGATTTTATCCGGGATCAGATCCTTAATGCCGGATTTTCAAAGGCCGTTGTCGGCCTTTCGGGCGGCATAGACTCCGCCCTCTCAACATATCTTGCCGTCGAAGCGTTGGGGAAGGAAAATGTTTTTGCGGTTTTAATGCCCTACAAAACGAGCAGTCCTGAGAGCAGGGCCGATGCCGAGCTGGTTGTCAAAGAACTCGGGATTGCTTCTGAAGTCGTGGACATCACACCGATGGTCGATCCGTTCTTTGCGGACGCAAAAGCAAGCGAGAATGTGCGGAAGGGGAACGTCATGGCTCGCATGAGGATGATCGTTCTCTACGACCGCTCGCTCGAACATCAGGCGCTCGTAGTGGGGACATCGAACAAGACGGAAACGATGCTCGGTTACGGCACCCTTTTCGGCGACATGGCGAGCGCGTTGAACCCCCTGGGCGACCTTTACAAAACTCAAGTGTGGCAAT
>DATJXA010000148.1:0-6772 GCA_035500675.1 Bacteroidota bacterium
TTTCCCCGTCGTCGTTCAACGTGATCTGCGCCCGCTCCAACGGCCGAGGCGTCGGACCTTCGAAGTTGATGCCGCTTTTGTAATAACCGCTTCCGTGACACGGGCACTTGAATTTATTGTCCGCCGGAAGCCAGTTTGGCGTGCATCCCAAGTGGGTGCAAATAGCGATCAAGGCATAGAATCCTTCTTTTTCCCTCACGATCCAGATCCGTTGGCTGTTCTTATACATCTCATTGACCTCGCCAATCGCATAGTCCTTTGGAAATCCCGCTTTGAATTTCGTCGGCGGCTCGAAGAGCACGCGCGGGAACATGTAGCGAAGCGAGCCGATCGTCGAGATCCCAAGAAAGCCTAAGAACGACAACCAGCCGGCATACGAGAGAAAACTCTTACGGCCCATTCTCCAAAGGCCCGGATCGTTCTCTGGCGCGCGGTCCTGCTTTGGTTTTTTAGGGAGTGGTGTCGCTGAGATCTGTGGTTGAGGTGGAGGCGGCGGTGGAGCAGCCGGTGTCGGCTGGCCCGACGGAGGCAATGGTTGCGAAGGTGTAGTTATGTCGTCTGACATCGCTTTACCCTACAAAAAAAGTGTGTAAAAAAATCCGGAGTCGATGAGATAAAGCGCTCATGCTGCAACGGCGACGGCTGATTCTTCCTCGCGCTTTACCATATCGATGACCTCCCATGGACAATATTTTGCGCACAGCTTGCAGCCAATGCAGACCTCCTCGTCAACGATCACAATGCCGTTGACGTTGGAGTGGCTGTTGTCGATGGGGTTTTCTGGTCCGGGGACTTTGTAGAGGCAATCAACAGGGCAGAATTCGATGCAGACTTCACAGCCTGTACATCCTTCCGGATGAACGATCGCTACAAGGGGCGATTTCTTTTTCTTCTTCGGTGCCGCAACAGGAGTCGGTTGCGGCGAGGCCGTCACGATTTCCGGCATGCTAAATTTTTTACGGGATACGTCGTAAGGAATCTGCTTTCAACCGCGAAGAACGGCAACTCTCCGGGGTCTCACTTATCCGAGCGTACATTGCCTCGAACTTCTAAACAAAAATATATTAAATAATGTTCCGTTTGTCAACAAGAAAAATGCATCTGTGAATCGTTTAAGAGATTTTTCTCGTCGAAGAGTTCTAAGAGATCTCATAACCGTTGAATATGTCAACGACAACCCCTATCATTAAACAACTTTCATTGAACAACGACATCAACAATTTGGGCGGTTTGTGGAAAAGAATTTTTTGCGATCGCAGGATCTGAAGTTTAACTTTTAGATCGAGGACGGGATGAAACTTTCCGGAAAAGTTGCAATTGTTAGCGGCGCCTCAAAAGGGATCGGAAGAGCGCTTGCAAAGCGCTATGCGAGAGAAGGGGCTACCGTCTGCCTCTGTGCAAGACATGTCGAGGAATTGAGGGCGGCCAGCCTCGAAATCATGGCCGCGGGAGGGAAATCTATTTTCGAGCAGACGGATGTTTCCGACGAATCACAGGTTGAGGAGTTCATCCGATCGTGCGCATCTTCTTTCCAAACGATAGATATCCTGGTTAATAACGCAGGCATCGTCGGCCCGCGTGTCCCTATCGCCGGATATAATAGCCAGGAGTGGGATCGGGTGATGGCCGTGAATTTGAACGGGGCGTTTTATCTTGTCAAACATGCCCTTCCCTTCTTCAACACATCGGGCGGCTCAATAATTAACCTCTCATCGTCGGTAGGGAAAACCCCAAAACCCGACTGGGGAGCATACGGAATTTCAAAATTTGCTATCGAAGGATTGACCCAGGTATTGGCGGAAGAATTACGGCCGAGAAATATTCGCGTGAATGCAGTCAACCCGGGGGCGGTGGTAACAGCGATGCGCCATCAGGCATTCCCCGATGAGGACCAACGAGGCCTAAAAAAGCCTGAAGATGTGCTCGACGTTTTTGTCTATCTCGCTTCCGACGAATCGAAAGGCGTGACCGGACAGACATTTGACGCGCAGCGCTTCAGTAAGAAAAGGTAATCCTCTCAATATTTTATCGGGTTGCAGGGTAGAAGCAGGAAGGACGGGATAGTTTTTCAGCACCTAAAATTCAAATCTCAAATGACAAAATTACAATTCAAAGTTACAACCGGCGCTTCCATTGGATCGAAAAGCGATAACAATTGTTTTTTAAACTTTTCACTGTAACTTTGCCCTTTGCATTTTGAATTTTGCATGTCTTACAGCATCTTTTGCGCAACCTTGCGCAGCTCTTCTTTAGTGAGGAATCTTTTGACGAGGGGAAAAAGGATCTGATTTTCTTTGTGGATGTGATTGACCATAAGATGGACGATCGCCTCCGCCGCTTCTCCTAATTCCGCCCGCGCAGTTTTATCTTCGTGGTTTTCGCGCATCACTTCTACTGCATAATGGAGTTTCTTGTAGATCCGGGCCATTTTTAAGTGATCGTCCCGGAGCACTGTCGTCGGGCCATCGACGTACCGTTCGACAACGGGAAAGAGCGCATCTTCTTCTTTTCCGTTGTGCACGCGCACTTCTTCATAGACAAACTCGATCGCTTTCAGAAGCTGCTTGAACGCCTTCTCGGAGTAGCCCTTCTTCTTTATCTCCGAAGCGGATTTCTTCAATATGCGCAATTGCACGAGCGCGGTGTCGTGTTCTTTCAGAAAGATTGCAATAGGATCCCGGACAGCCATACTCTATCGAGCGACTTTCTATAATAGTGAGGGAGCAGAATCGGAAGAGACTACGTCGTTTCCAAGTACGTGATGTATTTTGCTTTGCCGCCTTTCATGAAGACGGATATTTTTTCGCTCAGACTGTCGGCCTCCTGATCTTCACTCTCCGTAAATTGAGTGTATGCTTCTTCGGAGGCGGCAATGTACATCTCTGCGAATGCATTCTTCTTCCCTTTTTGCTCGCACACGATGTAAGAAATGTGCGGGTTCGAAGAGTAATGAGACTTCAATCCTTGCACGGTTGCGAGAAACTCATCGCGCTTCTTTTCGTCGATCTCATACTGCATCGATAAAATTACTTTAGCCATCGAACTTTCCTTTCAGTGCTTCGTTCCTGTATCACCATGGTTTACAATTAACATTCTTACCAGGACCGCATCGCTCCGCGGATCTGCGATTCGTTCATTCCAAAATAGTGTCCTATCTCGTGACACAACACCTCATAAATTTTTAGCCGGATCTCTTCATCCGATGTGCATACGCGCTCGATGTTCCGCTGGAACAGCGATATTCGATCGGGCAGCACGGGCGACATACCGTACCACGTTCCCCGTTGAGTCAACGGGACGCCGTGATACAACCCGAGCAGCATCGAACCCTCCTTCGATGGCGGCGGACCATCCTCGACGATAACTTCGACATTCTCGATCTTCTTTTTGAAAAGCGCGGGCAGATGATTGAACGCTTCGTCTGCGATATCTTCAAACCGTGAACGATCCACAACGCCTCCGCTTATACGACGAGCGTCGCGAAAAGTTTATAGAGCGCCGCGCCGAACACCACCCACACGAGGCATAGCACCTGGAGCGACCTCCACCCCGAAACTTTATGCGCAATGCTCAAGCCGACTCGTCCAAGCTGAAGCGACCACAGAACGGCCAGCCCGTCAATCGCAAGAAGCGCAAGATAGACGACCGGCTTCACGTCCAACGGAGACGGGTTTGTGGAAAAGAGCCGCAAGCCGACCGACGCAAGTTCCACGGGAAGAACGATGCAGACCGTTGCCATGATCGGCATGAGCGACCATCCGATCACCGCGTAGGTGTTTTTCATGACGCCCTTGCCGCCGAAAACTTTTATGAGCGAATGGACCACGCCGGCCATCGCTAAACCTACGGGGAATGCCATGACAAGGCCAAGAACGCAACCAAGCAAGATCAGATAAATGAGGTTGTCGAATTCATTCCCTGCGTGCCGCGCCCACAGCAGGACAAACGACAAGCCGATTCCGAGAAAGAACATGAGCAGGAGGACGTAGTTCTTGTGCTCGGCGCGAATAATTTTGTTGAATGCATCCCGCGGCGACTCGACGAGCAGCCACGTTGTGGAAAAAAAGTCGAGATTGGGAATGCGATCCTGAAGAAAACTTCCGCAGGATGAGCAGATCGTTTCCAGATCATCATTCGGATGTGCACACACCGAACAAGAAATCATATCCTCTATCCTTGCTCAGGCTTCTTTAACCGCGCAACATGCGACAATCATTTTGTAACATACGAAGATTTGTTCACGTTTGCAACGGATTCATTGAGTTCGAAAATTAAGCCTCCCCGCTGAGCGCAACAGACATCGCGGCAATGAGTACTCAATTATTCTTTGTCGTATGCGACGAGAGAGAAAATTGTATACCCCGCCAGTCGTTTGCGGGGGTTCAGGAAAGAAAGTTCGATAAGAAACGACAACCCCACAATTTGTCCGCCAAGCTGTTCGACAAGTTTACACGCCGCCTGAATAGTCCCTCCGGTTGCGAGGAGGTCGTCGTGAAGAAGGATGCGTTCCCCCTTGGAGATGGCGTCCCGATGAATTTCGATGGCGTCGCTCCCATATTCAAGCTGGTATTCTTGGCGAAGCGTGCCTGCCGGAAGCTTTCCCGGCTTCCGGATCGGTACGAACCCTGCGCCGAGGCGGTCCGCCAAGGCGGCTCCGCAAATGAACCCGCGCGATTCAATGCCGACGACCTTATCGATATGCTCGCTTTTGTAATGCTCGTAAAATGCATCGATGCATTGGTGAAGGGCTGCTCGGTCTTTCAGGAGGGTCGTGATGTCTCGGAACATGATCCCCTTTTTGGGGAAATTCGGGACTGTTCGGATCACCGATGCGAGGTCCATCGGGATTTTTCTTTCACTGGCCATAGAGGCGACTCTTTGCGAAAAATGATCTTAACCTGTTATCGTGCCTTTTGAAATTATCATAGCCGTTTGATATATGCAACATTGAATGACTAAAAGAGAAAAAAAAACCTTGCGGTATCGTTTCAACCGCAAGGTTTTGTCTTTTTGCACGGGTTCTGGAACTCAAACGTCGTAGTACATATGGAACTCGTACGGATGAGGGCGAAGAGCCATCGGCTTCACTTCTTTCGTCATCTTATAGTCGATCCATGCATCGACGACATCCTCGGTGAACACGTCCCCTTTTAACAAGAAGTCGTGATCGCGTTCGAGCGCTTTAAGAGCATCCTCGAGCGATCCGGGGGCCGAAGGGACATTCTTTAACTCTTCGGGACTCAAGTCATAAATATCTTTGTCGAGCGGATCTCCTGGATCGAGTTTATTTAATATTCCATCGAGGCCTGCCATCATCATCGCTGAAAAAGCGAGATACGGGTTGCACGACGCATCCGGGGTACGATATTCCACTCGCTTCGCTTTCGGGTTTTGAGAATATGCGGGGATGCGAACCGAGGCGCTTCTGTTGCGCTGAGAATACGCGAGGTTCACCGGCGCCTCAAACCCCGGAACAAGGCGTTTGTAAGAATTTGTTGTCGGGTTCGTGAGCGCACACAGGGCGGGCGCGTGTTTCAGTAAGCCGGCAATATAATGGATCGCCATATCGCTGAGGTTCGCGTAGCCGTTCCCGAAGAACAACGGCTTGCCGGCTTTCCACAAGCTCTGGTGTACGTGCATACCCGATCCGTTGTCACCGAAGATCGGTTTCGGCATGTAGGTCACAGTCTTGTTGTGTTTCCGCGCCGTGTTTTTGATGATGTATTTAAAAAGGAGCAGACCGTCGGCGGCATTGAGCAGCGGAGCATAACGCAAGTCGATCTCAGATTGTCCGGCGGTTGCGACCTCATGATGCTGCGCTTCGACATGCAGACCAGCGGCGATGAGGTTTTGCGTCATCTCGTTCCGCAAGTTCATAATTGAGTCTGACGGCGGGACCGGGAAATATCCTTCCTTGTGGCGAATCTTATAGCCCAAATTAGGATTTTCGACGCGTCCTGAATTCCACTTTCCTTCTTCTGAATTAAGAAAATAGTAACTGGAGAATTCATTCGAATCGTAGCGAATGTCGTCGAGAATAAAAAATTCCGCCTCGGGACCGAAGTAGGCAGTGTCGGCGATTCCGGTTTGTTTAAGGTACGCTTCGGCTTTCTGCGCTATGTTGCGGGGATCGCGGTCGTATTTTTGTTTCGTGAGAGGGTCGAACACATCGCAGATCAAACTCAACGTGGAAATTTCACAGAATGGATCGATGATCACAGTGTCGGGATCCGGAATGATCAACATATCGCTTTCGTGGATGTGTTTCCATCCGCGAATGCTCGATCCGTCGAAACCGAGTCCGCTTTCAAAAACGTCTTCCGAAAGTTCGCTGACAGGGACCGTGAAATGCTGCCATTGCCCCGGGAAATCGACGAACTTGAAATCGACCATCTTCACCCCCTTATCCTTGATCAACTTGAACACGCCCTCCGTTGCGCTGCCGCCGTTCTTTTTTGCCATAAGATTCCTCTTCTAAATGATTATGATTAAACCAACGGGAAAATGTGATTTGCTTTATTTCGCCTTGTGTACTTTTACCCTTACTGTTTCCTTCGACGTCGAAAGTACCATGCTCGTTGTCGTTTTAGTAACGCCCACCCAGGATTGAACCTTCCCCAACAGTTTTTCCAGACTCTCGGTGTTTTCGGTCCGGACTTTCAACAAGTGTGTCCCCTCTCCAGTTATTCCATGACATTCAAGAATGTCGTCGGCCGCATTGACATGTTCCATGAATGTCCCAAAATGTTTGGACGAATCGAGGGTGACGACA
>DATJXA010000149.1:0-10516 GCA_035500675.1 Bacteroidota bacterium
TGGGTTTGTCCGTAGAAAAGAAGAAGTTTTCCACTATTACATCCCGATGGCAATGTTCCCAATCTTTTGGCTGTTCGCTTGCGAAGAGCGAAAGAATTGCGCGGCTTAGTCTCCCTTTAGAGCTGTAAGTAGCTGAACGAAGCCTCGCTTTGTCAATTAAGAAACGCTCGAAGTTAGATTCTTCCTTTTTTTTATCTTTGTCTAAGAAGTCAATATGCTGAAAAAGCTGAGTTGTATTTGTTAACAAATCATCATTGTGAAAGCTGTAGTACCAAAAATATTTCTGGAGAAGATCGTAATTAGGATTCTCGTTTCCGAAGAAATAGGCTGTGACGGTGAAATAGAAATACCTGAAAGGAATTAAGTAAGGAGTTTTAATGTGAAGATGGTTCTCAAAAAAATCGAAAGTCTTTAAAATTGCAATTTCAGCATCTTTCCAAATGCCAACTATTTGTTCGGTTTCGATTTTGTTGAGGTATCTCTCAGTAATATTTCTAACACCGCTATTTTCGACATTTCTATTGATGAGAACGGCAAGGATGTGTAGATAATCAATATTGCCAATCCCCAAAAAATGACTCTGATTTGTGCTTCGGAAATTGTCAATGATCTCTCTAAGATAAAATCCATTTTCTTCTTGAGTTTTCGGTCTAAAGGTCTTCGCAACCACGATGTCAAAAATATCCAGAGGTTTGCCCGCTTGATTTATACGTTCAAAAATTTGGCAAACCTCTGAAACTTGAATCCCTTTGACTTCAATGAACGAAATGCGATAATTATCAAGGATTGCTTTCAAACGCCTTAGTTCTATTCGAACTTCATGATCATAATCTATGTATTCATGGCTTGGATGTTCTACCAGTTTGCGCTCGACAACGCCAAAATTATTCTTGATATCTATGAGCTTTACAATCATTCCTTCATCAAATCTGGTCTCTTTATCGGTGTTTGATATCTCGCTCCAAAAAAGGAATCTAGTTTTGTAGCTTTCATCATCGGTGTCTCCCTCGACGGGAATAGTAAGGTCAACGAAAACTGTCGGATCAAAAGCCGGCCTTCCTTCGATAGATCCCCCGTACAAAGAGGTAAGTAATGAGGTTGTTCTTTGTTGCCCATCAAGAATGTATTGGTATTCCGTTCTGTTGAAATTAATGTCGGTGATAGTATGGCCGCCAATTTCTCTGTGGTTGTGAAGTTTTAGATCAGTCTTCCATACGAGAATGCTTCCAAGTGGATAAAATTTATAGATACTGTCCCACAATTTTTTCACATTGTCTTCATGCCAAACAACATCTCTCTGAAAAGTTGGTATCTGATAATTCTTGTTCAATAGCTCGTCAAGATATGTTGTCAGCCCCTTGTTTTCTGGTTTTATTCTATCAGTATAATTTATGGTCGGCATAATGTTACCATTTGTAGTTAATTGTATGGGTTCCGCGTTTCCTTGGCGTCCCCAACGGGTTAGATCTAGGCTTTATTGATCTTTTTCCTGGAATGATTATGAAAAGTTATTGATCCACCAATATCGGCACCATTCAGAGAACCTAAGCATATTGTCTCGAAAAGATTTGGCAGTCTCAAAGATTGCCTTGATGTCTGATTTGGTCACCTCAATATTGGATCCATCCTTTAATTCTCCCCCTCGATGAATAATACCATTTCGCCGTTCTTGCATATTTTGAAACTTATTGAGAAAAACTTTGTAGCGGTCTTCTGTGAGAGCCTGCCGTAGCGGATTATTCCCATAAATATCAGCAAAGAAATCGTTTGCCACCGATAAGCTGGAAAATGACATTTCCTTCATTAGTTTGAGTCTTTGATCGGCATCTAGCTTCTTCCAGCTGTGCCAACCTTGAAAATCTCTTCGATTTGCTACCCAATTGTTTAACTTCGACAAGCCATCAATATTACCATGAGCGTAAGTAGCGTAGATGTAAACTGAATTGGTATAATGGTGAAGCAAACATATTTCGATTGCCGTACAAAGGAAAATCGTTTGAGCATAACCAAACGCGAACGTAAGTGGTGGTAGAAATGATTTCTCTTGTCCCTTCAATTTTGGTTCATGACTTACAAGCGCTTCCGAATTATTCGCTATCAGAGCCTCGTACGAAGGATAAAACCACATACTTCTATCCAGCATGACTAGGAACGTCTTATCCATGTGGTCATAGAGCAGTGAAACCTCGGTACGTGGATCGAGAATTATCCTTCGCTTCATTCGCATGTCCCTAAAAAAGAAAACCCCATCATCAAATAACGAATCAGGGGTTCAACATTTTCCCCCTATTTGAACAAATGTAGGTGGTCGGCAGGGAAGAGTCAAGGTTAAAAAAGCCCGACGTGGGGGGACATCGGGCTACGACCCTTTCAAAGTGCAACGCTCGGGGGAGGAAGCGGCACATAGGTCGCTAGCATGATATGTATTCAGAATGATCGTGTCAAGTAAGCAGAACAGCCCGAATGGAATATCGGGCTCTCAAGATGGCAACACTATACCATCAAGGAACCATTAATCCTTGATAAGCCTTAGCAAGGGATTCAAAATCATGTTATTGAATTTGTCATGGAAATCCTTCGTTTCCATTGATTCTAGCTTCTCAGTTTGACGACGGAGTTCTTTCTCGATTGGAATTAGACGATCAAGGTTTACGAATGCTTCGTTTGGAAATGAACCGAACACTTTTTTAAAGTCCGTCAAAAGCCTTCACATTGAACTGGCAAAAAGGTTCGAATGTCCGGTTCATTTTCAAACTTAGACAATTCGGGCGAATTCCCCGACCCTGAATTCGAGCCCATTACTTCGCCGCTTTCTTCGCCATGAGTTCGGCAATTCTTTGCTGGACGAACGGGGCGACACCTTGAGTCCCGCCATACACTTCCTGAAGTCGCTTCGCCGCTGCAATTGAGTTATCGTACTCGCCAAGCATCTCGTACGCCTGGCCGAGGACAATCAGCGGATTGTATTGATTCAACGGATCCGACACCGGGTCTGTCATAAAATGGCTAATGTCCGAGACGATGTCAGACGCATATTCTCGCTTGTGAACGGTGTCGCCGTTCGCCTCATAGATTTGAGCAATATCGTTGTCGGAACGATAATCGAGGGGGATGATCGTTCGAGGGAGAACGTGCTCCATCCTGTTCAACACTGCGATCGCTCCCGAGGAATCGTGTTTGAAATTCGTAAGATACACTGCGTACGTCATAAACACCTGACGATAGTTCAAGGTAAGACGGCGCTGATTCTCGTCGAAGTGAACGCTCGGGTCTTGCAGCCCTCTCCATCGGAATCCGTAAGCCGGCGTTTTGGACGGGGTCTCAACGTCCGTCATCAACTGTTTCTGCACGTTGGCCGGATCGAGTGCATCCCACGGGCTGCGGAAGGTCTGCGGTACAAGTTTCATTGCAAGGCCCTCCATTTTGAGATGATCCTGGAGTCCGATTTTGCTGTCGTCGCCGTCGGTTGTGGCAAAGTAGATGGGCCGCTGCCAGTTGGATGTGCGGACGATGTCGTACACAAGGATATCCTGAACTCGCAGAGCTTTGACACTGCCGAATTGCATCGTCGCGGGGATGACAAATTTTATTGTGTCGACCACGTCTAACCCCCGGGGATCTTTATTTGAAGGGTCCCAGCCTTCTTTGGCATTACGTGTCACGGGCAAAGAAAATGTTTGCGGCTCATACTGGACGGGGAGAATTCCGTTGATCTCCTGGTCGGACATGCTGATGGGAACCGGTTTTGCGCCAAACGGGCTGTCGTGCTTCAACTGCTCGATGTACCAATCGGTGTTCGCCAGACTCAGACAAATGACCCGCACATCTCTCCGCACGCCTTCCACATCCTGAAGATACCATAGCGGGAAGGTGTCGTTATCGCCGTTCGTGATGAGGATTGCATCTTTCTCAGTGCTCTGTAGAAGATTGTAGGCATAATCCCACGCAAGATAATGTCCTCTCCGGCTCGAAGGATGAATTGTCGTGCGCAGCATGTTCACCGGAACAAAGATCAGCACCAGCGCCATGACTGCATAGCCGGCCGTCTTCGCCGATTTTTCATTCAGTTTCTGTTCGAGGTAGTTCACAATAGCGAGCGTGCCCATCCCAATCCACATACAAAAACCAAAGAATGAATAGACAAAGAAATAGTCCCGCTCTCGAGGCTGTTCCTGCTGCATATTAAAATAGACTGCCAGGACCAGCCCCGTCAGGAGGAAATAGATGGTCATGATGAACGCCATCTTTTGGTCAATCTTCCAATGGTAATAAAATCCGATGAGGCCGATGAGGAGAGGAATCCCAAACAGCTGGCCGAAACGAACTCCGGCTCCTTGCCAATCTCCCTCCTTGCCGATAAAATTCCAGCCGAAATAACGCAGGTACATGTGATTGATTTGGTACCGCAAAAAATAATCGAGGTCGCTCGTATAGTCTTTGAAATACTCCATCTTGTCCGGCTCGTTCGACCAGCGTCGTTGGAGGAGAGGAGTGTCGCCGTATTGTTCGCGCTCCAGATACATCACCAGCCGCTTGAGGGTGTTGGGGTTGTCCTCGTTCATCGGCGTGTTCTCGTTGGAGCGGATGTAGACGACCGCATACGTCGAATATCCGATAAGGATAAGAAGGAACGACAGCGCCGCAATGTTGAGGATCCGTCGTTTGTTCTTAATGGAGTAATACAGCAAATAGAGCGCGCCGATCGGAATCGCAATAGCCATCATCACCCAAAGATCGGATTCGAGTCCGAACACGTTCCCAGCGAGCATGGACGGATAGTATTTCACGATTCCCGGATAGACCGCAAAGAAAATCAGCGCCGCGACCACCCCGAACTTGATGCTGTCGGTTGAAAAAACAAATTCGCGCAATGAGCCCTTATAGAAACGGAAATAGACGACGAGGATGGCGACAAAAAATCCCATGAGGCCGTGGATGTGTATCCCCGTCGTCAGGCCCACAAGGAAAGTGATGAGGAGCAGGTATGCATCGCTGTGCGGCTTTTCATATTCCTCATGCCATCGAAGGATAAGCCAAATAATGATGGCGGTGAAGAGGAGGCTTGTATTGCGCGTTTCTGTTTCGATCGAGTTGAACCAGAACGTCGTGCTGAATGTAAGGGCAAGCGCTCCGATAGCTGCAGATCCATAGACCGCGACACGGTCGAACATTTTTTCCGGCAAAGCGTGTCGAAGCAGTATGATCCTCACAGTAATAAGATAGAGAAGCGTCACGACGACCGTGCTTGCCAACGCATTGGTGAAATGCATTCTCACCGCGATATCCGAAAAGAACGGGATCATTGCGGCGACGTGCATCACGATGACCAACAACGGCGATCCGGGCGGATGCTGCACTTGAAGAAGGTACGATGCCGCACAGTGTTCAGGGACATCCCAGAAAACGACGGTCGGAGGGAGCGTATAGAGATACGTGATAAGGGTGACTGCGAAAACTGCGGCCGCCACAATTCGGTTTGTTTTTATATGTCCCATTTCAGAAAGTTAATAGAGAGAGTCAAAAATTTGCTATATCATTTATGATATTAGTTTCTTTGCTCGAATTCAATACAGAAATGATTTCATTTTCACAAAAGAGGGCTTTTTTGTAACTTTGTGCGATCTGTTAAGACCACATCGATCATTGGACAGCGTTATTCCAGCGTTCCCCGTTGCATTGACATTTCATTCCACAAACCGTAGATTGAGGCGAAGACGCCGTTATATTGATTAGACGCTGTAAACGTGTTTTTTCCTCACATTTAGTCGACGTGCGGAAAAGGCGTCCCGGTTTCTTGAACGATAAAATCGACAACGGAATCTCGACAGTTCTATGGTTTCTCTGAATTTTCTCGCTAGAATCCCGATTTTCGAAAAGTTGTCCGAGGCCGACCTCGAAGTGCTCCGATCGCTTTGGCGTCACCTCACGCTGAAAAAAGGAGAGACCCTTTTTCGGAAAGGGGATGCCGGTTCTTCAATGTACATCATTGAGGAAGGAACGATAGAGATCTCTATCCCGTCGGAGAAAGACGACAAAGATATCCGGATCTCGCTACTCAGCCAGGGAGAATTTTTCGGGGAGTTGTCGCTAGTCGACGGTCTGCCAAGGACTGCGAAAGCCGCGGCTGATAGTGATTCCAGCCTTCTCGAAATGCGCCGCGACGATTTCCTCAAGTTTGTCGCCGACCGTCCCGCCGTGGCAATTTCCATGATCAGTGAGATGGGGAAACGATTGAGAGCAACAAACGACATGGTCACGTCGCTTGCGTCCAAGAACGTCAACGTTGAAATGGAAGAACAGCTCAGTTTCGGCGACAAGTTGTCGGACAGAGTGGCGGAGTTCGTCGGCAGCTGGACGTTCGTTGTTTATTTTTTCATCGGCTTGATTCTGTGGATCGTATTGAACGCGGTGGAATTTTTCTTCAGGCCATTCGATGCGTACCCCTTTGTGTTCCTCAACCTCATTCTTGCCGTCGTCGCCTCTCTTCAAGCTCCGCTGATCATGATGAGTCAGAATCGCGCTCAGAAGCAGGACAGACTCAAAGCGGACCTCGATTATCAGGTAAGTCTCAAATCGGAACTGATGCTGCAGCAACTTCACATCAAGACGGATGAAATGCGGGCCCTTGAATTCCAGACCATGGAGGCAATTCTCCAGCGGGAGCTTGCCGTGATCCGTCGTCAGCTTCAAATGATGCCTGGAAGCTCTTCTTCCGAGTCGTCCAGCCCTCAGCCTGGAAAAAATTTTGTGGAATATTCGCCCTCCGATTCCTCTGCAAAGAAATACTTTCACGAAATTCACGACCCGCGTGAAGCGCAAAAGAAAGAGTAAGTTGTCAGAATGTTTTCCAGATGAGTTGCCAGAAAAAAAGTCCCGGATCGGCCGGGACTTTATGTTTTCTACGGTATGACGCTTCGACTACTTCATCAAGATCAATCGCTTGATTTCTGTGGACGAGCCCGCCGTCAACCGATAGAAATAGACTCCTGACGAGTTGTTTTTCGCATTCCACGTTGCCGAGTAGTGGCCCGCGCTCATCTCGCGATCGACAAGCGTCGCTACTTCATTCCCAAGAATGTCATAGACCTTCAATTTCACGCGACCGTTTTGCGGGATTGAAAACTCAATGGTCGTTGAAGGATTGAAGGGGTTCGGATAGTTCTGCGCTAAATTGAAAGTCGTAGGTACAGGTTTCGCAATTTCGCTCACGACAGTGGAAGGTCCAAAAGAAACGTCGTCGATCAGGAAATACGATCCAAGGTGAAGAGCAGATGACGGACCGGGGACGATAGTAAATTCGATTTTAGCGTTGTCCGGGACATCGCCGGACAAGTACGAAATTGGAATTGTAAATTGAGTGTACGAACCTACCGTTGTCGCTATCGTAAAGACCCCGGCTCCCACTGGATTGTCGCTCTTATATAAGAGAATCTGCATCCACAAAGAATCTCCGCCGACGCAGGTGTATTTATAGTACCCCGTCAAGCTCGAATACCGGGCGCTTATCGTAAACCCTGTGGAATTGCTTCCGGCGGATAGCGTGGGTCCTAGTACCACTGAATAGAAGGGTACATTCGCGCCTTTTGCCGCAAAGGATCCCGAATGAGCATCCGACGATTGAGTTACGGTGGTGTCTGTCGAGGAATTGTTGCTGAACCAATCGCTCGGATAAACAGGGCTCTGCCAGGTTTCAAATCCGCCGTTAAGGATTTGTGCGTCAAGAGAGGGGCGCAGAGGAAGGGCGAAGATCAATGCCGCAAAGAGTATCAAGCGTTTCATAGCACCTCCTGAAATTGTGTTTGAAGTCGGCTCCTTGGAAAAGCATCACTATGAATTGGCGAAAGAGTCTATTTCGATATGGAGGGAGTTCCCAATCGAGTGTACGAGTTTGTCAGGAACTTGACCTAAAATAGGGTTGCTGCAAGGAATAATTCAACTGCATATTTATGTAGTTTTGAACAGGAAAGCGCCAGAGGTGCCCGAGTTGGATAAATATGGCCGCGAGGGGATCATTTTTTATCGTCATTTTATGGAACAACGGGAGCATGAATACTGTTTTTCTTTCATCAAACGGTGAACTAAAAATAGGAGTAATTATGAGAACCACATCGAATCCGATCGAATCGTCCTCGGGCATATTGACGCAATACAAGGAATTATCGGACAAGGCGATGGCGCAGATCAGTGACGAGGAATTCTTTCGTCAGCCAGACCCGGAATCAAACAGCATCGCTATTATCGTCAAGCACGTCGCCGGCAACCTGCTCAGCAGGTGGACCGACTTTTTGACCACTGACGGCGAAAAAACATGGAGAAACAGAGACGGCGAGTTTGAAATGGAGCGACCGAACCGAGCCGAACTTATGCAGCAATGGGAAAAGGGATGGCAGACTCTTTTTGGCGCTATGCGCTCATTAACTCCGAGCGATCTTTCAAAGATCGTGCCCATCCGGAACGAACCTCATTCAGTGCTCGAAGCCATTAACAGAAGCCTAGCGCATATCAGCTATCATGCGGGACAGATCGTGTACCTGGCCAAGATGTACAAGTCGGCTGAGTGGCAAACATTGACGGTTCCCAAAAAGAAGCGCGTTTAGTTATCGCAAGGCGAAGGCCGAAGAAGATCGACAATGTACATCGGCTCGGTCTCTAATCCGCAAAACTCCCTTCCTGATCGTCCGCGATCTTTGCAATCGGCCCCCATGTTTCCTCAATGTTAAATTTTTTTAGAGAATTGATTCCGGAGTGAATCGGGGTTATATTTTCTTTCAGTCGGGCTATGGAATGCTCACAAAATGAAAACTTGGAATCAATTCATAACGGAGAAAACAATGAACGTGCGGACTAGTTTTTTAATGGGATTGTTCTTGGCGATTGTCGTAATGTCAAAGATGTGTAGCGCTCAAACGTTGGCGTGGCCGGATTCTCTTCCGGTCTTCGACCACGTTGTTATTGTGATCGAAGAGAATAAGGATTATGAAGAAATTGTCGATAATGCGTCGGCGCCGTACATCAACACGCTGGTGCATGAAGGGGCGAATTTCACTCACATGTATGCTGAAGAGCATAAAAGCGAAGGAAACTATTTTTGGCTTATGTCCGGAGACAATCAGAATGTGGGGTTCAACGATGCGACCCCTCCCGGGATGATCTTCGCCCCAAATATCGGAGAACAGCTTATCGACAAAGGGCTCACGTTTAAGGGCTACTCCGAAGATCTGCCAGAAATTGGCAGTACGGTGTCGCTTAAATATCCGTATGCGCGCAAACATGTTCCGTGGGTGAGCTTCGGCAATCTTCCCGGCGGCAGTGATCCCGATTCTTCTACCAACCTGCAGTTTGCGCAGTTCCCCGCCGATTTTACGAAACTTCCGACCGTGTCGTTTGTCATCCCGAATTTGATCAACGATATGCACGACGACCCCGATAACGTCGTGCATGGCGACGTATGGCTACGCAAAAATATGGATGCATATTATCAATGGGCAAAAAATCATAACAGCCTTTTGATCATCACGTTCGATGAAAACGAAGATCCGACAAAATTCGCGGGGCCGACCGATCCTTCAAGCTCGGACAAAGTCATGCAGAACAGAATTGCAACGATCTTCGCAGGAGCTCACATTAAGCATGGAGACTACGCAGAAGGAAAAGGGATCACGCACGTAAACGTTCTACGGACTCTCGAAGCCATGTACGGCCTCCCAACGTGCGGGAGGCAACTGTCCTCTGCGCTGAAATTCGGAATCCCTTCGGACTACATCATCACAGATGTGTTCGAGGTCAGGAAATAGGGTAAACCCCGGCGGTTCTCATCTTTCTGTGGAAGAATTTTTCTGCCTTTTTATCTGTTAATCCATTAGAGCCCGGATGTGTCAAACGGAAAGGCACACGAGTATTTTTGTTGAAAGGAGCTAATGGAACATGAATAGAGGAACGATAGCAGCGGTTATTCTGACAGCCGCCATGGTTTTTGGCGGATGCACCGCCGACAGATATGCGTACCGCGGGAGAGGGCGTGAGATGAAGCCCGACACGCTTGCGATGAAAAAAAGCGACGTGATCTCGTTGTCCAAAGCGGGGGTCAGCGATAGTCTCATTATCACGATGCTCACGGCTTCGGACTCATGGTTTCAACTCAAGCCGCAAGACGTGATCGATCTCAAGAACGCCGGCGTTAGCGACAGAGTGATCAGCGCAATGGTTGAGATGAACGCGCCTCCGCCACAAGGTGACGGATCGAGCGAATCGGCGTACTATTCCTATTCGCCTTACTACTGGTATCCGGGGTATTATCCGTACTGGTATTATCCCTCATTGTACTTCGGGTTTGGATACAGATATTATCATTCCCCGTATTACGTGCACCGCGTTGCTCCTCACGGATACTACTATGGCGGTCGTTCCGGCGTCCGAAACAGCGGTCGCCATCGATGATGAACCATGAGAATTACGCGGACTGTTGAGATCCTTCGCGGAGGTCGTTCATAGAAAACCGAGAGCCCGGCATCGAAAG
>DATJXA010000150.1:0-3402 GCA_035500675.1 Bacteroidota bacterium
GTGTTGAAAAGGAGCGCGAGCGGCTGAACTCCATCTTCGCCGAATTTGAAAGCGAATTGTTAACGGCAGTTCCCCGATAACGAGTGAAGCTAGCTCCGGCGATCGAGTGATTTTGGTCCATGACAATTCCTTCGTTACTTCTTTCTCCTGAAGTTCGACCAATCTGAGAAATCTGCAATCTGCGGAAAATCTGCGCCCTCTGAGCAATCATAAATTTATTGATTTTCTCTCAACCTTTCACTACTTTCGACAATCCAATTATAGGAGATGCGAATGAAGACGGTGTTGATTGTCGATGATGAAGCGGCGTTCCGTAAAGCGATTTCTGCTTCATTAAAAGTGCGGGGGTATAACACGCTTGAGGCCGAAGATGGTATGATCGGTCTCGACCTTGCTGCGAAACATCGGCCGGACGTCATCGTCAGCGATGTCAATATGGACAACATGAACGGTTTCATGATGGTCGAGGAATTGATGGCTGAGCCGATGACGGCGCGCATTCCCGTGATCATGATGACGGCTCAGGCGCAAGGCGCCGGCGCATGGCAGTCCGAAGCGAACATTACGTATCTCGATAAGGGTTTTTCGACACAGCAATTGATCACAGCGATCGAAAGCGTAACAAAGAAATAAAAGACGACCGGCGCTTTCTCATTATCACTCCTCTTCCGGTTTCTTCTTGAGACGACTCTCACCAATAAGGGATCTCATCGATGAAAAAAACACTCCTGCTCCTTTTTGTCCTTTGTGCCGCCGCTTCGACATTTGCGCAAAAAAAGCCTTTTGCGGTCGAAGACCTTTACAAACTTAAAAGCATTGCGGGCCCAGAAATATCTCCCGACGGCAAGCACATTGTGTTCTTCGTGACGAACTACGTTCTCACCAAGGGGAAAGCGAAAGCGGACGTCTACCTGATGGATGCGACGGGAAAAAATCTTCGCCAACTCACCAACGGCCCGGCGAATGAAAGCCACCCCTCATGGTCGCCGGATGGGAAGAGCATCCTCTTTCTTTCGACACAAAATGAGGGAAGCCAGGCCTGGATGCGTTCTCTTGACGCTGACACTGCGCTGCAACTGACGCACTTTGCTCCCGGCGTCTCGGACGCGATGTGGACGCCCGACGGGAAGAACATCGTCTTTACGAGCGAGGTGTTTCCCGAATGCGGAGCCGATAGCGGCTGCAACACGGCGAATGAAGACGGATTGACCGAAGGCCCGATTGTCGCGCACATGACGGACAAGCTTTTCTATCGTCACTGGACTTCGTGGAAGGACGGGACACGGTCGCACGTTTTTGCGTACGACGTCGAGTCGAAAAAATATACCGATCTTTCTCCCGGCGATTTTGACGCACCGGTCTTCTCGCTCGGAGGGTCAAGCCTCGCCGTATCGCCCGACGGAAAGGAAGTCTGTTTCGCGTCCAATCACGACCCCAACGAAGCCGAGACGACGAACGCAGACCTTTTTATCGTTCCTGTTTCAGGTGGCCAGCCGAAAGACCTCACTGCAGACAACAAGGCATTTGATGGCGAGCCGAGTTATTCGCCCGACGGAAAATATATAGCCTATAAGACGCAAACGATTCCAGCGTACGAATCGGATCGCTTCCGCCTCGCGATCCTCGACCGGAAGACGGGAGAGAAGACGGTCCTTACCGAAGCGTTCGACAATTGGGTCGACGATTTTGCATGGGCGCCCGATTCGAAGAGCATCTACTTCACCGCCGATGTTCGCGGACATACGCCGCTGTATCGGGTAAACATTGCGACGAAAGAG
Organism: Bacteroidota bacterium; assembly: GCA_035500675.1. GTDB lineage: Bacteria > Bacteroidota > Ignavibacteria > UBA10030 > UBA8401 > JAGVPT01. The sequence goes on from DATJXA010000150.1 coordinate 1,779, forward strand.
ATCGCGCCGATCCTCGATGTGAAGCAGATCGATGCGTACGATATTTCGCCCGACGGAACGTTTCTCACATTTGTCCATCGTTCCGTGGGAGAGCCCGCGGAAATTTGGCGGGCATCGACAGAAGGGAAAGATCTCGAACGGTTGACATATTTCAACAAGCCGGTCGAAGATTCAGTCGACATCCGGCCTGCGGAAGTCATGTGGATCTCTTCGCCGACGGGGGCAAAGATCCAAACGTTCATCGTTAAACCGCACGACTTCGACCCGTCGAAAAAATATCCGCTCATCGTCAACGTCCACGGCGGACCTCAGTTCCAATGGGCGGATGCGTTCCGCGGAGATTGGCAGGTGTATCCGGGAAGCGGCTATATCGTCGCTTTCCCGAATCCCCACGGGTCGACCGGTTTCGGCCAAGCCTTCACTGCCGAAATTTCGAAGGACTGGGGCGGAGAAGTTTATGAAGATGTCATGGCAGTCACCGACTCTCTGGAGAAGCTGTCGTACGTCGATAAAGACCGTGTCGGCGCGATGGGCTGGTCGTTTGGCGGATACATGATGATGTGGCTTGAAGGGCACACCGACAGGTTCAAAGCGATCGCGTGCATGATGGGGGTGTATGATTTGACCGCAATGCACGGCTCGACGGAAGAATTGTGGTTTCCACAATGGGATTTGAACGGCGTGCCGTGGGAGTCGAATTTGTACACGAAATGGTCGCCGAATATGTTTGTGAAGAATTTCAAAACTCCCTGTTTGGTGATCACGGGTGAAAAAGATTTTCGCGTCCCTTACACGCAAAGCCTGGAGTTCTTCACCGACCTTCAAGAGATGAAAGTCCCTTCCCGGCTGATCGTTTTTCCGAACGACGGACATTGGCCAAACGTGGTGAAGTCCATGCCTCTCTACTATAACGCTCACCTCGACTGGTTTCACAAATATCTTGGCGGCGACCCCGCGCCGTACGATATGCTCAAGATGGTTCGTAACCAGGTCTTCGCGAAGTGATGCGATCAATCGCGGCGGGAAGAGGGTGTCGGTCTTGTGAGCTATAGGAGAAAAACATCCGCGGATTGGACGGGCGCTGAGTTGAAAATACTCAAGCCCCTTTCTTCTCCAGCAAAGATCCAGCAGTTTCTCGATACGCTTCGGTACAGCGCCGAATCGCGCTACCGTTCTCCCCGCACGGTCCTCCACGATCGCATAGCTCACTGCTATGACGGCGCTGTTTTTGCCGCAATGGCTTTGCGGCGCCTTGGATATCCCCCGCTGATCATCGATATGGACGGCGTCCGGGATGACGATCACGTCATAGCACTATTTAAGCGTCATCGCTATTACGGGGCCGTTGCAAAATCCAACTTTGTCGGTCTTCGCTATCGTGAGCCTGTCTATGCAACGCTCCGCGAGTTGATCATGTCCTATTTTGAATCGTACTATAATCTCGCGCGTGAAAGAACATTGCGCCAGTATACGCGCCCTCTGGACCTGTCCGAGTATGATGCGATCGACTGGACGAAATCCGATCCCGCTCTTGACGTTATCGGAGAGAGACTGGGAAAGATTCGTATCTTCAAGATTATTTCTCCCGCCATCGCACGAACGCTTTCGCCTGTAGACGAGCGGA
>DATJXA010000151.1:0-7351 GCA_035500675.1 Bacteroidota bacterium
GCGCTGATGCCCGCAGCCATTTTATCGAGAGATTCTTGGTACTCCTTTTCGGGGATGGAATCGTGGACGATTCCTGCGCCGGCTTGAAAATACGCTATACCGTTCTTGATGACAACAGTCCTGATGGCGATGCATGAGTCGAGGTTTCCGGAAAAATCGAGATACCCGATGGCTCCGGCATAGACGCCCCGTTTCAATTTCTCGATCTCTGCGATGATCTCCATCGCGCGAATCTTTGGCGCGCCGCTCAGAGTACCCGCGGGGAAACATGAATAGAGCGCATCGACGGCCGTCATTCCTTTGCGGAGCCTTCCGCGGACGTTCGAGACGATATGCATGACGTGCGAATATTTTTCCACCGTCATGAATTGATTCACCTGGACGCTTCCATACTCGCTGATGCGGCCGATGTCGTTCCGGCCGAGGTCGACGAGCATCAGATGTTCGGCGCACTCTTTTTCGTCGGCGAGAAGTTCTCGTTCAAGCTGAGCATCTTCCTGAGGGGATGCGCCTCTCCGGCGCGTTCCGGCAATCGGGCGTGTTTCGACAACGCCATTCTCGAGCCGAACCAGCATCTCTGGCGACGAACCAACGATGTGCAGGTCGTCCATCTTGAGGAAATAGAGGTACGGAGACGGATTGACCATGCGCAGCATTCGATAGAGGTCGAACGGGTCGGCCTCAAATTTCATTTCCATCCTTTGTGAAAGGACCACCTGAAAAATATCCCCCTCGACGATATAGTTCTTCGCTTTTTCGACCCCTGAGACAAAATCGCTTTTGGAGATAAGATGTTTTAAATCTTCACCATGCCGGGATGCCCCAAAATTCTGCGACACATCCTTCCGGAGAATCTCCTTCAATCGCGTCACTTCCGAGATCGCTTTTGTGTATTCTTCGCGAAGCTGCGCGTCCGTCGCATGTTCCGGAATGTAGGCGTTGGCAATTGCGGAGACGTTCCGTTTCACAGCGTCAAAAACGAGGAGGGTGTCAAAGAACATCAGCGTTGCATCGTTTGCGCCGAGGTCGTCTTCGGGCGCGGACGGGATATGTTCAAGGAGCTGAATAGTTTCATACCCAAAGTAGCCGACAGCGCCTCCGGTAAAGCGCGGCAAGCCCGGGATCGGAACGGTTTTACAGTGGGCGAGGATTTTCTTCAACGCCTCAAGCGGCGGAGTGGATGCGTCGACAAGCTTCGGAAGAACGGTGACGTCCGGATGGCGCGGTTTGATCGTGAACGATGAACCGCGAATCTCAAAGACCATGAACGGGTTGTAACCGAGGAACGTGTAACGTCCGATCTTCTCCCCTCCTTCGACGCTTTCCAGCATGAAGGAGTATGAGCTTTCATCCTTGAGCTTCAAATATGCGGAGACGGGCGTCTCGGTGTCCGCCCGCAGCTCTTCGAAGATGGGGATGATATTCCCTTTGAGGGCCAGGCTTCGAAATTCTTCGAATGTTGTCATAAATAATTACACGATCATTGTCGGCTGTTGGATCACACAATCCTTGCCTTCCAATTGCCGAACACGATTCCGGAATGCATCCGGAACGGTCGTTGGAGAGTTTGTCCGAGGGTCGAGCCAGACATGGACGGCGACATTCTCCGCAATAATGTCGCTTGTGGACTCCTTTTCGATGAAACCCTCGAAAACAAAACTCGAATTTTTGATGAGCGATATCCTAGAATAGACGGTCAGGATATCGCCGAAACGTGCCGGCTTGCGATAATCAATTTCGTTGCGCGCGAGAACGACTTTGGATTCGTGATTGACCGTATTGATGTCGAGCTTCGATCCAATTTGATCGAGATATGCTATTCTTCCCACCTCGAAATAGTGAAGATAGACGGCGTTGTGAACGATCCCCTGCCAGTCAATTTCATAATTTCGAACTGCGAGCTGCACGTGGTGATGAAAAAGTCTCTTCTCCATCCTTAACTGAACGTACTCTTAAAGATCGCCGCCGCGCGTTTGACCTGTTCCATAGAAACGTCGAGATGCATCACAGCGCGGATGCTTGTATACGATCCGAGGGTGACAAGAACGCCTTTTTCTTTTAGGACGGCAATAATATCATCCGGAACTTTTCCCGTTCTTTCGATATTGATGATCACAATATTCGTCTGGACTGCGTCGAGGTCGATGTTGAACTTTGGGAGACGTGAAACTTCTTCCGCGAAAACACGCGCCTTGTCGTGATCCTGCTTGAGCCGTTCTACGTTGTTACCGAGCGCATAGAGGGCTCCCGCAGCAATGATCCCCGCCTGCCGCATCCCTCCGCCGAAAACTTTTCGCCACTTATGCGCGCGTTCGATAATCGACGAACTGGCGACGATCGCAGATCCGATCGGGGCGCCGAGGCCTTTTGAGAAACAGACGGATACCGAATCAAAATATTGCGCATATTCTTTTGGATGAATTCCTGAAGCCATCCAGGCATTCCATAAGCGAGCCCCGTCAAGATGCATGCCCATTCCATGGGCACGCGCGAAGTCGGAAATTTTTCGCATCTCCTCGAGAGGATAAATCGTCCCCCCCGCTCGGTTATGAGTATTTTCGAGGCAGATCAACCTGGAGCGTGGCATGTAGTACACATGCGGTCTTATAGCGGCTCCCAATTGCTCTGCACGAATAACTCCTCTCACGCCGGGAATCGTTCTCACTTGAACTGACGAGATCAGCGACGGAGCGGCCGTTTCGTAATTGAAAATATGGGCATCCTGTTCGCAGAGGATTTCATCGCCAGGGTCTGTTTGGGCTTTGATAGAGAGTTGATTGCTCATGACGCCGCTCGGCACAAAAAGAGCTTTCTCTTTTCCGAGCAACGAGGCTACACGTTCTTCCAATTTAAGAACTGTCGGGTCTTCGCCGAACACATCATCGCCGACTTCTGCAGAAGCCATCGCCTGACGCATTGCCGCTGATGGCTTCGTCACGGTGTCGCTTCGTAAATCGATAAATTCATTTGCCATCTGTCAACCTTGATTTCATCATTCGCGACCGTAAAACATTTATTAATGTGCTGATAAGAAAAAGCGCTGAGATGATTCCAGCGATCCGTGCGATCCAATCTCCGTGTTCGGTATAGAACGTTTTTTCGGTCAAAGGTTGAATCGATCTCACGACGGATGCTTGCGTATACATCGCGGTCCGGTCGTACATATTTCCGTACGGGTCGATGAAGCATGAAATTCCGCCGTTTGCACATCGTACGACCCACCGCCTGTTTTCGACAGCTCTCAATATGGCATACTGGCTGTGTTGCCGCGCGCCGGACGTATTACCCCACCAGCTGTCGTTCGTGATAAAGACGAGAAACTGAGCGCCGCGTTTCACGAAGGCGCTCACAAATTCCGGAAAAATGGATTCATAACACACCATCGCTAAAAATTTCGTGCGATGGATCGTATCCTCAAACACCGTGCTGTCGGTCCCGATCCCCCAGTTGCTGATTCCCACTCCCCAACGCAACGGCTCAATAAGGAATGGGATGGCGCTTGCATATGGTATGCGCTCCGCAAAAGGAACCAGCCTCATTTTTTCGTACGACTGAACTTCGTTGCTGTGCGGCTCGAGATACATGATCGAATTGAACGAATCATAGTGAAGGTCTGTGCCGCGGATAACGCTGCTGGCGGCAGGCGCCTTTCCTTCTGGATAGTATTCGCAATTAATATAGCCGCTGACGATTGAAACGTCGAGCGAATCGACCGCCTGTCTCATCTTCTCAAAATCTTCTCTGAACAACGGAATGTTATAGAGAATCGCCGTCTCAGGCCAAACGCTGATCTCAGCTCCAATTTTTTTCTGCTCGCCGGTTTTCTCGAGATAATTTTCAACTTGCGCCCATCTTGCCTCTGAGGTCTTTGACGCATCCCATTTTTCCCACGGATCGATATTAGGCTGCACGATTCCTACCTTTACTGCGGGAATGTTCTTTGCGGCAACGCCTTGATCCCAACCTTTTCCCGTGTAAAAACTCGGCGCGATGTATATCAGGAGAATTGCAGCCGTGAGAAAAAGCTGATGCCTCGATATTTTCCGCTCAGCGGTCTTGAGGATGCTCGTCAATAAGACAAAGGCCAGCACGTTGAGGATCACTAACCAGAAAGAGATCCCATAGACTCCGGTAATATCCGCAAATTGTATTTTGTCGAGCTGGTATGTCTGCGTATTCCCGAGCGTCAGCCATGGAAAGGCAAACTCACCAAGCGCGTAGAGCCATTCGCCCGTGATCCAGAGAAAAGGAAAAGCGATGAGCGCTGTCTTTATGCCGAAGCTTTTCCGTACGATGATATATGAAAGAACAATGACGCTAAAAAAAATCGGCTCCCACAATAACAGCAACCCTCCGGCGAGCATCAAGAACGGATCCTTCGCAACTGTGAATCCGCCTACCCAATAAAGCGCAATGCATGATGCGATGAAAAAGGAAAAGTACGAGTAGAGGATTTGTTTGCGAAGCGAGTCGAGCCGCTCGATCAACAACAGCAGCGGCACCAATGACACGGATGCCAAGACTCCAAAGGGGAAAGGCGGAAACGAACACCCGAACAGGATGCCTGTTGCAAGGGCAAGAATGATGTGATGTCGTCTTGCATGGTTCGTTTCAATAAATTTATCCACGAAGCGTATAAAGCGATGTACTCTTGCTGTAATGTAGCCAAAGGAATTCTCTTTTGCAAATTCTGTTCAACTCTTTGCTTCCTTTCCCCGATAAATTACTCTCGTTTCAATGAATTCCCATCCTATAATGATCCCCTGCGCCACCGCCCATCCAATGATCGCCCCGCCGAGTATATCCGAAGGATAATGCACGCCGATATACGGCCGGGAAAAAGCGATGACAGATGCGATCGAAAACCATCCCCATCGATACTTACGATAGTAATGGGATAAAATCGTCGCGCCGGCAAAATTATTCACGGCGTGAGAGGAAGGAAAAGAAAGTCCGCTGCCGCAATCTACCAGAAGTCGGACACCTTGCAATACATGGCACGGACGTATTCTTCCGACAAGATGTTTAATGACGGCGCTGCTCAACTGGTCGCTGGCGGCGATCGCCAGCACAAGAAGAATTCCCGCCGTCCTTCCGTTTTTTCCTCCTCTTATCATCATCCATGCCCAGAGGAGCGCTACAATGACGATCGTTTCCCAATGTTTATTGAGGTCGGTCAAGAACGGCATGAGCCAATCAAACAGCGGATTCGCAAGCGTGTGGTTGATAAAGAAGAAGACCGCTTTGTCGACCGAGTAAAGGAAATCACTCATGTGTTTTTCCCCGAAGATATAACCAGCGAACTCCCCATACGACAAGAGAAAAAATGATGACGCCGGTGATGATCTCGCCGTACGAGGATAGATAGACGGTGATGGAATTCCAATTAGAGCCGAGAAACGACCCGGAATAGAGCATCAGCCAATTCCAAATCAACGCACTGACAGCACACAGGAGAGTCGTTTGAACGATTTTTAATTTCGACATGCCGGCAAAAAATGAGACGATGGCACGGGTGCCAGAGAGAAACCTGTTTGCGACGATAATCCAATATCCGTACTTGCGAAACCATTCTTCAACCTTATGGATATTTTCGAGCGGGAGAAACCTGAACCGTTTCCTCTCAACGACCGCAGCCCCGAACCAATCTCCCACCATATACATTGTCAGGAACCCCGTAGCGCTGCCGAGCGTGGTGACGATCAATGCAGTGGACAGCGTGATCGTTCCCAACCCGCACAGATACCCGCCGAACACGACAACGACATCGCTGGGAGACGGCGGGAAAATATTTTCAATGTACGAGATGGCAAAGAGAGAGCAATAGATCAGGAAGGGGTTCAGCGATGCGAGTGTATGGACGAAGGATTCCACGTGCGGAGCGAACGCGCTCATTTCGGTGTGTTGATAAGGGCGACAGCATACGCTACGGCGCCTTCGCTCGAGCCGATGAATCCGAGACCTTCATTCGTCGTGGCTTTCACAGAAACCTGCGAGATGTTTACGTGGAGTGCAGCGGCAATGTTCGTTCGCATTTGCTCGACGAACGGGGCAATTTTCGGCGATTGGAGTACGACTGTCGAATCGACGTTGAGAATTTCCAACTTCCTTTGTGCAAGAAGTTGACGGACATTTTCCAAAAGGGTCAAGCTCGAAATATCTTTATACCTGGAATCCGTATCGGGAAAATGATTTCCGATATCGCCGAGCGCAGCTGCGCCGAGAAGCGCGTCCGCGATCGCGTGGAGTAACACATCCGCGTCGGAATGTCCGAGGAGGCCCTTTGCCGACGGGATCTCCACGCCTCCAAGGATCAAGCGTCTTTCGGAAACAAGCCTGTGAACGTCAAACCCGAAACCTACTTTGTTCATCCAATTATGCCGTTGCTCAATAAGAGGGCTTTAAGCCTATTTGATGCTAAAGCCGAGAAACATGTACTTTGGCGCGCTCCATTCCACGCGAACATCCTTCACCTGTGCGGAGCGGGGACCGGCCTTCAGATGGTTAAGAAGTTCTTCAACCAACGAGCGGTCCCCTTCGACCTCGAGATACACCGTGCCGTCGTAATTATTTTTAACAAACCCTTTCAATCCCAATTCTACGCAATGCCGGTTCACGAACCATCGGTATCCCACCCCTTGCACGAGTCCTTGCACGGTAATTGACGCGTGAACGTCCATGTTCAAACAGACCGTTTATTAATTTTCGCAATTATTCTTCTTGCGCAAATTTAAATTTCCATCGGAATTTATCGATAAATTTATCCGACAATTCGGAAACGAGGATGCCGATGACGATGATGAATCCCCCGAGCACACCAAACATACCCAAAATTTCACCCAAAACAAAGTACGCAAGGATCGCCGAAATGACCGGCTCGAGAGTGAAAAGAATTCCCGCCCGCGTCGGCGTCGTGTCTTTTTGGAATCGCGTTTGCGTGTATGTCGTAATGACGGTGGCAAGGAACGCCGTGTAGAAAAAAAGCCGGGCGACATTCCATGTGAGATGAAGCTGCGGCGTCTCGAACGGAACGAGACACCATCCCAATACTGCGGTGACAGCGATCTGGATGAACGCGAGAGGAAGAAATTCCTCTTCCTTCGCAAAGATGTCAAGGTACACGATATAGATGCCAAACAGGAATGCGCTGACGAGCGTCAGCCCGTCGCCGAGGTTGAAACCCGAACCGGACGGAGACGTGAGGAAATAGAGGCCGCCTGTGACGATGAAAACGCCGATGACGTTCCCGGGCTTTGGAAGACGCCGGTGGATGAAGATCTGAGCGATCGGCGTGAAAACAACCATCATGCCGGTGATAAACGCGGATTTCGATGCCGTGGTAATTTCGAGG
>DATJXA010000152.1:0-21875 GCA_035500675.1 Bacteroidota bacterium
GCGCACGGCACACCGATGAAATTAGTGCGGGAGGGAGATCCATATTCCCATCAGATCCAAAAAACGTACGCGCTGGTCGTCGAAAAAGGAAATTTCGGATTGCCTCATCATTTGTGTTTCCAGAGCAAGGTTGGGCCACAACGTTGGCTCGAGCCCTCCTTGATACAAATGATCAGCGATCTCGCGAGGCAAAAGGTCTCTCATCTGGTCGTTGTGCCTGTTGCGTTCGTGACAGACCATATCGAGACGCTTTCTGAGATCAACATTGAAGCTCGGGAACAAGCCCTTTCTCTCGGCGTGAAATATTTTGGGATGATGCCTCCCCTCATCGACAACAAGAAATTCATTTCCTGCCTCGCAGATCTCGTCGAAAAACAACTTGAACCCTGAACGCATGGCCGAACATCACACCGTTGTCGTCGTCGGGGGCGGAATCACGGGGCTCGCTACGGCCTGGTGGCTGTACAAAGCGGGCGTCGACGTCCTTGTGCTCGAGCACGATGCGGTCGCCGGCGGAACTATGAAAACCCTTCATCGCGACGGATGGCTGATCGAAACCGGGCCCAACAGCGCTCTCGAAACGACCCCGTTATTGCGACAGCTTTCGTCCGACGTCGGAATCGAACCCGAGATCGTCTACGCCAACGAAACTGCGGATAAGCGATACATCCTGCGGAACGGCGCTCTTCATCCCCTCCCAATGACCCCTCGATTATTTTTGACGTCGCGCCTCTGGTCTCTCAAGGGGAAACTCCGCCTCCTCAAAGAACCTTTTGTCGGACGCGCGTCCAAAGAAGAGACCATCGCCGAATTCGTCTCTCGTCGGCTTGGAATGGAATTCCTCGACTATGCGATCAATCCTTTCGTCGCGGGAGTGTATGCAGGGAACCCCGGCCAACTCAGCGTGCGAGCCGCCTTCCCGAAATTATACGCCCTCGAAGAAAAATACGGTGGACTGGTCAAAGGACAGATCCTTGGAGCGCGAGAAAGAAAGAAAAGAGCTGAAAAGGCAAAAGACAGGTCGCGGCTTTTTTCGTATCGCGACGGAATGCAAGCGCTCCCGCTCGCTATCGTCAAAGCGCTGGGGAACCGAGTGCGAACGCAAGCCACAGTGGATCGGGTGATGTTTGCTCAGGAAAACGGGTCGGCAGCTCGTCGCATTTATTCGGTGACGGGAAACGCCGAGGGAAAAAATTTTGCCGTCGACGCCGACGCCGTAATTCTTGCGACTCCGTCGTACAGAGCAGCACCCATCATCGAACATTTCAGCGCTCCTCTTGCTAGTCTTCTCAAAAACATTTATTATCCTCCAGTAGCCGAAGTGTATCTCGGATTCTCAAGGAGCGATATCGGCCGCCCGCTCGATGGATTCGGATTTCTTGTTCCGGCAAAAGAGCAGCGCACAATACTTGGCACAATCTGGAGTTCGGTGATACTTCCTGGACGCGCTCCCGCCGACCGCGTCGCGTTGACGTCATTCGTCGGGGGCGCTCGACAGCCGGAACTTGTTAGCGGAGAAGATGCGCGGCTGATAGAACTCGTAACCCAAGAACTTCATTCGATCATGAACGTGAACGGAAAACCGCTTTTTGCCTTCGTCACACGATGGGAGAAGGCAATTCCGCAATACCATCTCGGCCATCTTTCCATCATACAAAACATTGAGGAATTCGAGCAGACGCGCGGAGGGATCTTTCTCAGCGGGAATTACCGAGGAGGGATCGCAGTCGGTGATTGTATCATCAATTCGGAACGGACAGCTCAACGCGTGCAAGCATTTTTGATGAACAAAACGAGAGCAATTGCTGTTTGAATATAAAGGAGATGTGTATGAAAGCTTTTATACTTGTCGCTGCTACGCTTTTGATCGCACTTCCCCTTTGGGCGCAGGATCCGCTTAACGCGCCCGAAATGGAGCAAACGGTATCCGCCGACGACTTTTCCGATATCGTAAAGTCGGTATGGGACGTCATCAAAAAAGGTGCCGACGATTACAAAGACGAGACGATCTCAAAAAGCGAATTCGAGACCGACGCCGAATTTCAGGCGCGCCTTCAACAGCGGCATGCCGACATTGCCGCGAAGATCCAGGCCTTTGCCGATTCAAAGAAACTGGCAGACCGCCGATTCGTAGTGCTCATGCTGGCCAAATTGATACGCTACAACGCCGACACGCAAACGTATACTATCAGCTCTCCTACCGAGATCTCCGTTCCACCTTCAGCGGAAGAAATCACGACAGAATGTCCCTCCAATCAATATATCTCCATCGTAGAGACAATAAAGCGCGGATACAAGTTTGCCGATCTTGGCTTGACCGCGAAGCCGGAATACACATGGCACGTCGACGAGAAAACAGCGCGCGAGGCAAGAAACAAGGCGCCTTTTATTTTCTTTAAAGTATGGTTTCGGTTTGATATGTCGGAGGCGTTTACAGGAACCGGAGGCCGGTTGTCTATCGTACCGCTGAAGATCGTGTTGTTCAATAAGGCGGACAACATGACGTATTGGAGCGACGACATCCTTAAATAGATGGCCGTGGATGCAGGAGCAGAAAGGAATATCATGGAACGATTCAAAGAGAGCATTCTTACCCTTGTGACCGATACGTCGACGAACCTCCCCCCGGACATCCGGAAAGCGATCGTCCGCGCGTCGAAGACCGAAAAGCCCGGTACGCGTTCATCCCTCGCGCTTGAAACGATCGCGACCAACATCGATATGGCATGCGACTTTACTGGCCCGATATGCCAGGACACGGGCATGCCCACATTCTATATTCATACTCCCGTAGGCGCAAATCAGATCCGAATGAAAAAAGATATCCTGGATGCCGTCGTTGAAGCGACGAAGGCGGGCACGTTGCGCGAGAACTCGGTCGATTCTCTTACAGGAAAAAACAGCGGGAACAACCTTGGACCTGGCACGCCGGTGTTCCATTGGGAGCAATGGGAAAATGAAAACGAGATCGAAGTTAAGCTGATCCTCAAGGGGGGCGGCTGCGAAAACAAAAATATCCAGTACTCACTCCCCGCAACCCTCGACCATCTCGGAAAAGCCGGTAGGAACCTCGACGGCATACGGAAATGTATCCTCCACGCGGTGTGGCAGGCTCAGGGACACGGTTGCTCGATCGGGGCACTCGGCGTTTCCGTCGGAGGAGATCGGACGAGCGGGTACGAGCAGGCAAAACAGCAACTCTTCCGGACGCTCGACGATGTAAACCCCGACCCAACCCTCGCCAAGCTTGAGGACGAGATCATGGAGAGCGCCAACACGTTGAATATCGGCACGATGGGATTCGGGGGAAACACGACGCTCATTGGATGCAAGATCGGAGTTCAAAACCGCCTCCCGGCGAGTTTCTTCGTCTCGGTGGCCTACGACTGCTGGGCATACAGACGTCAAGGAGTGATTCTCGACGCAAAGACCGGCGCGATTAAGCGATGGCTCTATAAAGATGACTCCCCCGTCATCCGGATGGCTCTGAACGAAGGGATCACTCTTTCCGGAAAAGAAATTCACCTGAGCACACCGATCGATGAAAAGAAGATCCGCTCCCTCAAGGTAGGCGATGTTGTTCTCGTGAGCGGCAGAATGTTTACGGGACGCGACGCGATCCATGCGTATTTGATGAATCACGACGCACCCGTTGACCTGCGCGGTCAGGTGCTTTATCATTGCGGCCCCGTCGCCCTTAAAGAAAACGGCAAGTGGGTCATCAAGGCCGCGGGCCCCACCACGAGTTCGCGCGAAGAGCCATACCAGGCTGAAATCATCAAAAAATTCGGCCTCCGTGCGGTGGTTGGTAAAGGTGGAATGGGCGCAAAGACGCTCGCCGCTCTCAAGGAAAACGGGGCTGTGTACCTCAATGCGATCGGCGGAGCCGCTCAGTACTATGCGCGATGCATCGAAGAAGTCGATGGGGTCGATTTACTCGATTTGGGGATTCCGGAGGCGATGTGGCATCTTCGCGTCAAAAATTTTCCTGCTATCGTAACGATGGATGCGAACGGCAACAGCCTTCATGCCGAAATCGAGGCATCGTCCGCTAAAGAGCTTGCCAAGCTCGCCGAGGTCACTGCATAACAAAGATTTCGGTCCCATGCAATTTGTAACAACGTCTTGCGGGAAAACCCTCGCCGTTATCCTTCCCCGAAGAAAAACTCCGTCAGACTATTGAAGTTCCGCTTTTTCGTGCGTATTTTCGATTTGCAGAGTACTGTAACAAATATCCCACGCAGAGATCCTCCAGGAGAATTATCATGTCGAAAGAGACACTGACTATCACCGACAATCGAACGGGAAAAATTTATGAATTACCGATCGTTCATGATACCATTCATGCAACAGACCTTCGTCAAATCAAGGTGAAGGACGATGACTTCGGTATGATGACCTACGACCCCGCATTCATGAATACCGCGTTATGCAAAAGCACCATCACATTCATTGACGGCGACAAAGGCATCCTCCGTTACCGCGGTTATCCGATCGAACAACTTGCTGAAAACTGCACTTATTTGGAGGTTGCGTATCTCATCTTGAACGGCGAGCTGCCGACCCGCGAACAACTCGATGAGTGGATCAATGAAATCAAGCTCCATACGTTCATCCACGAGAACGTGAAGCTTCTAATGGAAGGGTTCCGTTACGACGCTCATCCGATGGGAATGTTCGTCAGCACCGTCGCGGCGCTCTCGACGTTTTATCCCGAAGCGGGCAACATTTACGACGTGGAGGTCCGCAGAAAACAGGTCCTCCGCCTTATCGGGAAAGTGCCGACCGTTGCGTCATTCGCATTCAGGCACAGCAAGGGGATGCCCTATGTGTATCCTGACAACGACCTTACATTTACGGGAAATTTTCTGAACATGATGTTCCGGATCGGGACGGTGAAATACACTCCGCATCCCGTTCTCGAGAGAGCGATCGAGATTCTTTTTATTCTTCATGCCGATCACGAATTGAACTGCAGCACGACGGCGATGCGCAACGTCGGCAGTTCGCACGTCGACCCGTTTTCAGCGACCGCAGCCGCGGCTGCCGCCCTCTACGGACCCCTTCACGGAGGAGCCAACGAAGCGGTCCTTCGCATGCTCGACCAAATCGGCACGATTGCCAAAGTGCCCGATTTTATCAAGTCGGTGAAGGGAGGCGAGGGAAAACTGATGGGCTTCGGACATCGGGTCTATAAGAATTACGACCCGCGCGCGAGGGTGATCAAAAAATTGGCCGATGAGGTCTTCGAGGTGACCGGCCGGAACCCAAAGCTCGACATCGCGCTGGAACTCGAACGCATCGCGCTCCAGGATGAGTACTTCGTGAAACGGAAACTTTATCCCAACGTCGACTTTTACTCCGGTTTGATCTACCAGGCGATGGGATTCCCTGTCGAGATGTTCCCGGTCCTTTTTGCGATCCCTCGTACATCAGGATGGATCACTCACTGGCTGGAAATGCTGCAGGATCCGGAACAAAAGATCGCCCGGCCGCGACAAATATATCTTGGGCACGATAAGCGTGATTTTATCCCAATCCAAAGCAGAAAATAAACAGTGAAAGCTTCCGTCAACAACGCGCTCATCCATTACGTTGATATTGGCATTTCTACGGGCGTGCCGGTTGTCTTTGTCCATGGTTTTCCGTTCAGCCACAAGATGTGGACATTCCCCGGCGGTCAGACCGAAGCGCTTGCCGCGACTCATCGGGTGATTGCGTACGATGTTCGCGGACACGGCGAGAGCGAAGTGGGGGACGGACAGTATACGATCGAACTTTTCGTCGACGATCTCATCGGTCTTCTGGATCATCTCAGCATCGCAAAGGCGGTGCTCGTGGGACTTTCCATGGGCGGGTACATCGTTCTGCGCGCCATCGAAAGGAACCCGGACCGTGTGCGAGGGCTCGTCCTGTGCGACACGAAGAGCGATGCCGACTCCAACGAAGCGAAAATAAAAAGAGCGGCATCGATCAAAGGCATTAAGGCGAACGGCCCGAGAGTGTTTGCCGAAAATTTCGTTGCCGGAGTTTTTACGCCCGAGAGTTTCACGTCGCGACCGGAAGCGGTCAAAGCGATCCAAAGCACCATCGAACGGACTGCTCCTCTCTCTCTCTGCGGGGCAACACTCGCCCTCGCAGCAAGGACGGACACGACCCATGTGCTTTCCGGTATTGGAGTTCCGACGTTGATCATGGTCGGCGAGCGCGATCTTTTGACTCCTCCGGCTGTTTCAGAAGCGATGAAAGAAAAGATCCCAAATTCCGAGCTTCATGTTTTGCCGAATGCCGCCCACATGAGCAACATCGAGAACGCGCCTGAGTTTAATAGACACCTGTTGGAATTTTTGCAGAAAGTTGCATAGAGGAGCGAGGAAAAAGGAGTACGGAAAAATGTTTTCGACCGTCAAGTAGAATCTCCGTTTTCCCCTTTCTGCTTTCTCCTTTCTCTTATCACACGTGATCCCATCTTTGCCAAACCCATCCCGGAAACCCCTCCAATCGCGCATCGTTGCCTGTCATCTCTGTCCGCGGCTTGTTGCATGGAGAGAGACTGTGGCGAAACAGAAAGTTAAACGCTTCGCCGGCCAGGAATATTGGGGAAAACCGTTGCCGAGTTTTGGGGACAGTAAGGCGCGCGTCCTTATCGTCGGACTCGCGCCTGCAGCCCACGGCGGAAATCGGACCGGACGTGTCTTTACCGGAGATGAGAGTGGGAATTGGCTCTTCCGTGCGTTATTCAAAAATGGCTTTGCAAACCAACCGCATTCAACTGACCGCCGCGATGGGCTCAAACTTATCGGATGTTATATCACGGCTGTCTGCCATTGCGCCCCGCCTCAAAATAAACTGCTGCTGAGCGAAATAAAAAATTGCAGGCCGTTCATGCTCGAAGAGCTGCAACTTCTGAAGAAGCTTCGGGTGATCGTCGGTTTGGGTAAGACGGGGTTCGATGCGGCCTTCGACTGCGTCCGGGAGCTAGGATGGACGGAGATGAGATCTCGGCCTAAATTCGGACACGGTGTTTCCTGGCGATTGAATGAGGAGTTAACACTGATTGGCAGTTATCATCCAAGTCAACAGAACACTTTTACGGGGAAACTGACCGAAAAGATGCTGAATGACGTATTCCGGAAGGCAAGAAGACTGAGTGCATAACACAAGAGAACGGTTCACTTAAATGAACCGTTCTCTGTGTGCCACCATACCGGTTTGAACTTCTCCCTATCTTCTCTTATATTTTAGCACGATCTGTGCAAGAATGGATCGCTTTGAGTAAGAAAACGTATGACGACATTCAGCGAAAAAATAGGGCTCGACGCCTCAAAAGGCGTTGAGGCGGAGCCGTTTAAGCGGCTTAGACGATTGCGGATGACAGAAGCTTTCCGTTCGATGGTGCGGGAGACCGAGCTGTCGCGAAACGATTTCATCTATCCCCTTTTCGTCGTTCCCGGGAAAAAAGTCCGGAACGAAATCCGCTCGATGCCCGGCGTGTTCCAACTTTCGATCGACGAGACGGTGAAAGAATGTGCGGAGGTCAAATCGCTTGGCATCCCCGCCGTCATCCTCTTCGGCGTTCCCGAATCGAAGGACGAGGTAGGGAGCGGCGCGTACGATGACGAAGGGATCATTCAAATGGCGATCCGTGCGATCAAGAAAGAAGTGCCGGAGCTTGTCGTCGTCACGGACGTCTGTTTATGCGAATACACGTCAACCGGTCACTGCGGCATCGTCAGGAACGGCGAGATCGTGAACGATGAATCGATCGAACTTCTTGCGAAGGAGGCGCTTACTCATGCGCAAGCCGGCGCCGACCTTATCGCACCTTCCGACATGTTCGACGGCCGCGTGCGAGCGATCCGTCGCATTCTCGACGAAAATAATTTTCACAACGTTCCCATCATGTCGTATGCGGCCAAGTATGCGTCGGGTTTTTATGGACCGTTTCGCGATGCCGCCGAGAGCACTCCGAAATTTGGCGACCGCCGCTCTCATCAAATGGACCCGGCCAATTCCGACGAGGCCCTCCGCGAGGTCGAGCAGGATATTCTCGAAGGGGCGGATATCGTCATGGTGAAACCCGCTCTTCCCTATCTCGATATCGTAAGGCGCGTGAAAGACGCCTTCGCAATGCCGACAGCCGCCTACAATGTGAGCGGCGAATACTCGATGATCAAAGCCGCCGGCAGAAACGGTTGGATCGACGAGCAACGCGTAATGATGGAAACCCTCACGAGCATCAAACGCGCAGGGGCCGATATAATTCTTACCTATTTCGCGAAGGATGCCGCAAAACTCCTTCGGTGATCCACTTCGCATGAAAAATGTCCTCGTAACGGGGGGAACAGGATTCATCGGTTCCAACCTTGCTGCAGCGCTTGTTCACAACGGCGTTGCCGTGCGCATCCTGCGACGTTCCTCCTCCGACCTTTTCAACGTCAAGTCATTGCCGGTCGAACATTGCATCGGGGACGTCCGCGATAGCGCGTCTCTTCGTTCTGCGATGAAAGGCTGCGATACGGTGTTCCATACGGCCGCCATGGTTTCGTTCTGGAGGCCGTTGCGTCAGCTTCAGCATGAGGTCAATGTCGGGGGAACGCGGAACGTCGTTCAAGCGTGCCTCGATGAAGGGGTGAAGCGGCTCGTCCATACGAGCTCCATTGCGGCGATCGGTCATCCGTCGGACGGAAACATCGCCGATGAGACGACAGCTTTTAATTGGCAAAGCGTCGACAACGGATACAAAAATTCGAAGCATCTCGCAGAGAAAGAAATTGAGGACGGCGTCGCGCGCGGACTCGACGCCGTCATGGTCAATCCGGCCGTCGTCATCGGTCCCGGGGATATTCACTTCAACGGCGGGAAGATCCTGCGGGTCGTAAAAAGAGGCCAATCTCTTTTTTACATCAAGGGAGGGATGAATGTCGCCTTCGTCGACGACGTTGTAAGGGGGCATATAGGGGCGGCAACAAAAGGAAAAACCGGCGAACGCTATATCCTTGGAGGAGAAAACCTTACGCAGAAAGATGTATTTCGGATCACCTCTGAAATCATCGGAGGAATTCCCCCCATAATTCGTTTACCCGTTCCCCTCCTTATGCTGGCAGCCAGTGCGTTCGACATCATTGGTATGATACTGCATAAGGAGCCGATGCTTTCTACAGAATTGATCTCCGGTGCAGGAATTTTTAATTGGTACAGTTCTGCAAAAGCGCAAAGGGACATCGACTACTCGATCACGCCATTCCGTGAATCGGTAACAAGAACGTACGCGTGGTATCGCGAAAAGCATCTATTATGAGGAACGGAAGAGCATCCCGTTTCTGGATTCTTCCGAAGGGGTGCCCTCGGCATTCACTTCGTCCCGCCCGGGCGTGACTTCGTTCAGAATGGCAAAGACCAGGCTTCTGAAAAACTGTTTCTTGATTGTCATTCTGAGCAGAGCGAAGAATCCATTCGGATAATTTAACGAGAACAACTGGATTCTTCGTCGCTGCGCTCCTCAGAATGACAGTGCGAAAGAATTTTTCAGAAGTCTCAAGACGGTTAGAAAGATAGAATATTCTGGAGTTCTGACAATGAAGACATCGAAATCGGACAAACTTTTCGCGAAAGCACAACGCGTTATTCCGGGCGGAGTGAATTCGCCCGTCAGAGCATTCAAGTCTGTCGGAAGAAATCCTCTCTTCATTGCGAAAGCAAAAGGATCTAAATTATGGGATGTCGACGGCAATGCGTTTATCGACTACGTTGGTTCGTGGGGACCGATGATCCTCGGTCATGCACATCCTCAGATCCTTCGAGAGATAGCAAAAGCGGCAAAGTACGGGACGAGCTTTGGCGCCGCAACGGAACGCGAAGTTGAGATGGCTGAGCTTATTTCAAAGATCCTGCCTTCTATCGAGATGGTCCGCATGGTGAATTCCGGCACGGAAGCGACGATGAGCGCCATAAGGTTAGCGAGGGCGTTCACCGGACGAGAAAAGATCGTCAAATTTGAAGGATGTTATCACGGACACGCCGACTCTTTTCTCATCAAAGCTGGCTCAGGCGCGATGACCTTCGGCGTGCCGGACAGTCCCGGAGTCCCGTCGGCAATCGGAAACGCAACGCTCAACGCGCGCTACAACGACCTCCGTTCGGTCGAAGAGGTGATCGATTCCAACCGCGCACAGATCGCCGCCCTTATCGTGGAGCCCGTCGTCGGCAACATGGGCTGCGTGCCGCCGCGTGATGGATTTCTCGCCGGCCTGCGGTCGCTTTGTTCGAAACACGGCATTGTATTCATCATGGATGAAGTGATGACCGGCTTTCGCGTAGCCCTAGGCGGCGCGCAAAAGCTGTACCAAGTCAGACCGGATCTGACGACGCTCGGCAAGATCATCGGAGGAGGACTGCCGGTCGGAGCTTATGGAGGGAGAAAAGATATTATGGCCATGGTAGCGCCGTCGGGTCCGATGTACCAAGCGGGAACTCTTTCGGGGAACCCCCTCGCTATGGCCGCGGGGATCGAAATGCTGAAAATACTTTCCAGGAAAAAATCGATCTACGCACAACTCGAAAAAAGGTCCGCTGCGCTCGGGAAAGGGATACAGGAAATTATCGATGAGGGACAACTTCCGCTGACACAGAACCGCGTGGGCTCCATGTTCACTCTTTTCTTCACGAAAGAAAAAGTAGTCGATTATCAAACCGCTAAGACCTCCGATACACAACAATTCTCCGCGTATTTTTCCTCGATGCTCGACCGGGGCATTTATTTGGCCCCGTCGCAATTCGAGGCCGCGTTCGTCTCTGCTGCACATTCAAACGGAGATATCGAAAGAACGATCGAGGCCGCAAGAAAAAGCTTGCAGACCGTTTTCGCGAAATAATCGACGCTTTGGTAAGACGCCGAGGATTCCTGGCATCAAGGGAAATTGGGTGGGTCGGGAAGGGATGTGGGCGAAGCGGAATTTTCTTTTTTATGCTCCACGAAATAATACACGCCGGCTGCAACTCCTAGTGTCGCCGCAGTGCCGACATACCACCACACGTTGGATTTCGACTCCTGGACGACTTGAGGGCTTGACGCATGGCGTATCATTGATTGCCCCACCTCTGTCGCTACTTTCGTAATAAATTTTTCAACGTCCCCGGCTGAATGACAAACTGCATTGTCCGCTATTGCGGACAATTGTTGAGGTTTGTGCACATCGAACTCGTACGAATGAAACTCGTACGCGAACCCTTTTTTGGTTACTTGACAAAGAAGCACCCTCTGGAACCCTGCTTTTTCCGCGAGAAGTTGAACGCAGCTGACGGTCGAACACTTTCCCAGGGCATTTCTATCGTGCTCATTTAATCGGGCAGCAAGGTCGGACTTTAGGGAAACGGACACTTCAGGAAATCGCGAGAGCTTTTGCTGGAAACGGGAAAAGAATGAATTCGCCTCGTCCGGAGTTAGACCATTCGTCACTCCATTCAACAAGACGGCTGTGATCGGGGACGCCGGCCCGGGCTGTGCAGCGAGCTTAAGAGGAATTCCGCATTGAGTCATCGCAATGATCACCAGCGATAATTTCAGCAGCCTCGACCTGTAAATTTTTATCGGCATGGCGCTATCTCACCAAGAGCATTTTTTTTGCCGCGCGATATGACGCTGCGCCTCCAGTTATTGAGATATCATAAAAATAAACGCCGGATGAAAGGGTTGTCCCGTCGAAACTCACTTCATAAAAACCCGGAGCGTTAGTCCCGTTGACGAGGGTGCGGACTTCCTGTCCCAAAATATTGTAAACCTTGAGCACGACTCGTGCCGTCGGCATTGTCGCCGGCACCGCATACCGGATAATTGTTTCCGGATTAAACGGGTTCGGATAATTGTTATAGAGGTTCGGTTGCTGCGGTATGAGTGCAATGTCTCCTAAGTTTTTCGCGACGAACGAGGCCGTCCCGACGATTAAACGGAATTTCGCTACGCCGTCGCTGCCGGTCGTTCCGTCAATTTCCTTTTTCTCTTTGAGGTCGTACGCCAAACCTTTGGCGCTATCAACCAACGTCGCTTCAAAGCCCTGACGCGACGCTCCGTCCAATGAACCAAAGATCAATTTCGTTTTCGCATAAGCATCGCCAGTCGTAACAGTTATCTCCCATACATCCCCTTCCGCGTTGAACGGCCTGATGTCTTTCATGAGCGGCCCCTTCTCGTTTTGCATGCTTACAAGAATGTTATGCCCGCCGACAAAAGGGGCCTGAAGCCGATCGGAGGGATCGAACCCTTTCGTCGCGCCGGGCCTCATCCCAATTTCATTCCCTATGCACGACATAGCGATATCATCCCTGACGGCGTCGAAATCGAGCGTCCATTCTTTTGATTGCTGAGGAACAGCGCCCTTACTCGTTCCGCTGCTTTCTCCCTTGCTTCGACCCGCCGACGGCGGCAATAGAACTCCGGTCAAGTCGAATTTCAGGAGTGCGGCGCTGTCGACATCAACGGCCAATCCCTGCCAGCTTCTGAGCGTATCGAAATCAGGGCCAGACCCTTCCCAACCGCCTTGAGGGCCGGTTCCGGAAAAATAATAATGGGCGAGACACGTTCCTCCTTGAAAAATAAGATGGTCGAAGGGAACGTCGACCGGGAAAGGATCCCCTATTATGTTCCATCCTTGATTGAGCTGTATCCCCACGTAAAGCATTTTGTCCGGGCGGATCAACTCCGGCTTTGCGAGTGTCGAGGCTCTTCCCTGATTCTCTGTGACAAGAAAGAAACCGGCGCCGGGAACGACAACGGAGGAATCCTTAAACGAATCGTAATCGTCCCATGCTCCGTTGAACCACCGGGTCAATCGCCAATTCACGTAGGGCACGCCTTGCTTTGCATGCGGCCCGAAACTCGGATCGATAAAACTGGCGGGCCTTTCATCTTCGGGTTCGTACGGAACGGAAAAAATGCGGTATGCTTTTATTTCCTGCCCCGACGGCAAACTCAGCGAATGGACGCTTGGAATATCTGAAAAATTATTGACCGGCAGATCCGATGCATAGCGAATTTCGAACGATAACAGATTGGACAGGGTCGTATTGCCGGCGCTGTCTATTGCTTGTACTCTGTATTCGGCGCCGACGACCGTATTGTTTTTGACGAACGAGGCCGTTGGGATCGTGAGGGATGAATTAGCGACGCCGGAAAAATTGACGCTGGTCCATGCTTCTTCGTCGAGACGCCTGTAGAGCAGCGTCAGCGCCATAACGCCCGATTCATTCGACGGTTCCGATGCCGAGGCGACGATCGGAGGGATTGCCGTCAGCGAGCCGTCCGCCTGAACAAAGATAGTGTCCAAGCTGGAATTATTCTGAACGATTGTCGGGCCGTTGTTATCGAACATCATGACGACTGAACCGACCGAGTCGGAATTTTTATTCCCAAGAGAATCTTCCAAATAGAAGTAGAGCGTGTGTGTTCCAACCTGCGTCATCGATACACTCGCAGTCGTGTCGGCGGCGAATTGACTATTCACGACGGTTGCATTGTGAGGCAATGTGTCGACCGCATACCATATTTTGTCGATCGGCAACATCCCTGGTTGGTTGATCCACGTAAGTGTAAACGATGCCCCATTCGACCAGCCCGAAGGAGTGACAGCGCACGACGCCGGCCTGCCGGGGTGCGTATACACATTCGACGAAACGGGAATCTTCACGAGCGGCGTCACGGCGTTGCTCTTGATAAATATCGTATCGTTGAATTGCCCGACGGAGTCGGCTCGAAAAACCAGCTGCACACCGAGCGAATCAATACTTTTGCCGTGACTCGTTGAAAGAGCCAACTCCTTCCTGTCTGCATAGACTGTATCGACGACCAATGTATCGGCGGAGAGATCGTTAAGCACAACGTCCTGGACGCTCGAGTCGCCCAGCGCGATGTACCCAAAGTTGATGAAGGTTTTGCTTACAGCGATCAATGGAACCCCGACATCGGAAAGAAAAACAGAGGCGGCGTTTGTTCCACTGCTTGTCGCAACCAGATCGGGCCTCCCATCTCCGTTAAAATCTACTATTGCAAGACCGAACGGAAGACTTGCAGTCATAAAGTCCACCTCCGATTCGAAAGAATTTGTCGAGACCGCCTGTCCTGTGCCGTTGGCGTTTTGGAACACCGAGATCGTATTGCTGTTTGAGTTCGCGACCGCGATGTCCGGTTTGCCGTCTCCGCTGAAATCTCCGAGGGCAACGCTGTTAGGGGCGCTGTTCAATTTAAAATTGACCTCGGCAGCAAAGGAGCCGCTCGTGATGCTTCCGCCGCTGCTTTCATTCTGCAGAACGGAGAGTGTACTATCGCTGGTCTTTGCCGAAATGATCTCGGGTTTGCCGTCGCCGTTCACATCGGCAACTGCAACGGCGATCGGTGTTCCGCTTAATGCAAGATCGATCTTGGGAGAAAAGGAAGCGCTCGTAATGCTTCCGCTTGTGCTGACGTTGGGGAAGATTGAAATGGAATCGTCCCCGCTGTTCGCGACGACAATATCGATCTTGCCGTCGCCGTCAAGATCGCCGACTGCGACACCGTACGGCAAGCGGCCGGCGGAAAAGCCGACGCTTGCGGAAAAATTTATGGTCCCGATGCCGCTTGTATTCTGAAATACCGATATCGAATTGCTGTTTCTGTTTGTCACAACGATATCCGGTTTGCCGTCCCCATCGAGGTCGGCGACTGCGATGCCATACCCTCCCCCGCCCCCGCTGCCTGTAGCAAAGTCCGCCTTGGCCGCAAACGAGCCGGATGTGATACTGCCCACCGTGCTCGTATTCCTGAATACGGAGATCGTTCCGCTATTTCCGTTGGAGACGACGATATCGAGTTTTCCGTCTCCGTCCAGATCGGCCAGCGCGACTCCCCACGGACCGCTCCCCGTCGCGAAATCGACCCCGGCCGCGAACGAATTCGACGAGATGCTGTCGCCCGACCCGGTATTCCGGAAGACAGAAATTGAATTGGCCGTGTTGTTCGTCACCACGAAATCCGGTTTGCCGTCGCCGTCTAGATCGCCGCACGCGACTCCGTAGGGAAGATTTCCGGTCGCAAAATCGAGCTTGGGAAAAAAGCTGTGAGAGGATAATGCGGCGCCGCCGAAGGTGACAATAAATGGAGCGGAAGAATATCCTGTTAAACCGTTTACCGTGATGCTGACGGGAGTAAAAGATGCGCCGGCGGGGACCGTAACTATAAGTTGGGCGGCCGACGCGGAGACAATATGTGCTTTGACAGCTCCGAAATAGACAACGTCGTTTGCTGGGGTTGGGTCAAAATTAGCGCCATTAATAGAGACCGTTGAACCGACGGAGCCCGACGTAGGGGAAAAAGAAGTGATCGATGGGACTTGAGAATACCCATACGAAGCAAAGAGAGATAATAAGACCAACGACAAGACGATGCGCTTCAAGATCATCCTCGCGTATTTCCGTTCATCAAACGCACGCTGGCAAAAAAAACTCCAACCTCAGCGAAAGAAGTTGGAGTTTTATGGGTCCTTTACTCAAGCGGCCCGTCGTTTACTCTCAACGACCGCTATTCCTATGATGCAGTGCTACTGAGCTAACACTGTAAAGCTATACGTCGAAGTCCACGTGTACGGAGCGGAGGCAGTAACCGTGAGATTTACTGTCACGGCAGTCCCTGTGATAGAGATCGTCGACTGATTTACGACCCTGAATGTAAAGTCGGTGATTCCATGTCCGGGAAATCTGGCGTATCCTGCGTCGGGAATTTGCACCGGCAAATCAGACGAAATATCACCCGAAACACCTAATTGAAATCCAGATGGCGCATTGGAAGGCGGCACGATGCTTGCCGTAATTGTGGTTCCGTCGGGCAATGGGTTTCCATTGCCGTCCTTTACGGTGATAGAGATTGCCGGCGTCACTTTTGTCAGGGAATCGATGTCCACAACGGTGTCGGGGATACCCGTGACAGTTATTGCACCTCCGACCGCTACGACCAAGACACTATCGGTGACATTCGTTGCATAATGTCCCTGAGTTTGAGCCGTAACCCAAAAATATCCGTCTCTTCCACCTATTTCCGTAGCGTAAAGACCGCTGGCCGGTTTGTACTCGTACTGACTAGAAAGAGGCGCTGGATTTGAAGTCAGCAAATTCACTCCCGCTCTCCCGCTGATATCGGTATATGCACCATTGCCAGTTTGAATGACGCCTGCCTGAGAATGAAAATACACTGCTGTCCCTTGTGCGACTGGATTGCTAAACGTGTCTCCCACGACAACTGAGAAACCGACAGAATTCACGACATCAAGACCTGCAAAAACAAAATGGCTCGGCGAAAGCGTAAAGTGCGCTTGGTCTGCGAATCCTGCATGGACAGATATCTTCACTGGTTGGGAGATCAAAGTACCTCGTCCTGGTACACTAATATTCGCCACCACCTGAACGACGCCGGCTTCCGTTCCGCTCACCACTGTCGTGTGTAGTTGGCCCTTATCATCGGTGCTGTCGGTACTCGGTATGACCGAGGGAGGTGTTCCACCGGCAACGGTTGAGTTCGGGAAAAACTGGATCGTATACGTTACTCCTACCCGCCGCTGCCTGTCGATCGGAACGCCGAGCGAATCTCTCACCTCATACGAAATTATGGAATTCTCAAGCGCGCCGACTCCGTCGACAAAAATATCTGTGGCCGTCGCCCCCAAGTATGCAACCTGGGAGGCGAGTCGCGCTGAAGGAGGAATGACAATGTAGATGATCTTCGGATCCGAGGTCAGGGTCAGAGAATCTTTTGTGACAGAAGCTTTGACGTCCACCTCGCCGTATTTTGTCCCGCTTGTGAGAGTGGTTTTTATGTAGCCGCCTGTATCCGAAAGGGTGGTCGTAGGAGAAAGATATTCTCCTCCGCCAAGTGATTTTGTCAAGTTGAATGACACTAACGCATTCTTCGCCGGTAATCCAAACGTGTTGAACACTTGGTACGTGATAACATCCGAATTAATGCCGCCCAGACCGGCAACGAGAATGGAATCGGGAGTGGGGTTCACGAGGACGATCCGGCTCACAATGCTGCTGTCCACGCCCCCTCCTCCGCCCGTCCCGTTGAGGATGCCCGACAACGACAATTTGGTGTTCCCATTTGTACTCGTGATGTTGATCGCCAATGTGATCGATTGGCTGAGGTTCAGACCAGTGGTCCGAATATCTTTCAGCGAAACTTGAAACTGAGTGTACTTTTTATCCTGAGTATCGGGGATATTGACCGAGACATCGCCGGTCATCGAGATGTCAGATGCTCCGGAACCGGACGCCGTGACGTCTATTTTTGTGCCCGACATCAGCGGATTGCCGTTGGGGTCTGAGACGGTGTAGTCGATCTGAGTCGATGACCCTACTCCGATAATGAAATTGTTGTTTGATGATGCCACGGTCGATTGACCCGAGAAAAGGATCGGAATTGAGTTAGAAAGGATCGGTCCCGAAGCATCCAACTTCGCGGACTTGCTGCTCTTCACGTGATTTGACAAAGGCTTCGGTATTAACGTTGTGCTCAGCGCTGCGTCGTCGGAAGCGAATTTGGATTTTACCGAGGCGGGAGTAGTTCCGCCTGCCGCAATGCTTCCCGAGCCTTGGCTTGTTGCAACCTGAGCCGTGACGATCGCAAAACCGTTTGCGGGAATAGCGTTGCCGGTAAACAACGTGACGGTGGCGCTCCCGTCGTTATCCGTAACTCCTTGCCCTTCGATGATTCCGCCGGTCGAGCTGAAATAGACGGGCGTTCCCGGATGAACGGGATTTCCATACTGGTCGCCGACAAGAACGCTGATCTTGTCTTGAAAGCCGGTGATGACTCCTCCGGGAATGTTATACAAACCGCTTCCCATAGAAAAATGCGCGCTGTCCGGGAAACCTCCGTAGATGGGGATCGAAACAATACGTGAGCTGATCGTGTCGAATTTCGTCGGATCGGCCTTGTCCTTCACCGCAG
Organism: Bacteroidota bacterium; assembly: GCA_035500675.1. Taxonomy (GTDB): domain Bacteria; phylum Bacteroidota; class Ignavibacteria; order UBA10030; family UBA8401; genus JAGVPT01. Next base: position 17,969 of record DATJXA010000152.1, read on the forward strand.
CCGTTGCCTGTACCGAAGCGAGCCCCGACTTCAATCCGGACGAAAGCTGGACCGATGCCTGACCGACGGAATTTGTGTGGATGCTGTCAAGATTGAGTTGTGTGAGCAGGTCCGGCCGACTAATGAACTTAAAGTTCACGTTGATCTGATTTGCCGTATCGACAGGCACGCCCAACGAATCTCTCACTTCAAAGGTGAGATTGCACGCATCTGCCCCTCCAGCGCCGAGGATCGAAAGATTGGAGGCGCTAGAGCCGATAAACACGATCTGTCCCGCACGCTGTGACGCGCGCGTCGGCGTCAAACTGTCTTGTGCGGAGGTGAGTCCTTTCAATTGGATCGCCGAGAGGTTGATGGCGTTCGATGTCGAGCTGTATGTGAAAATTTTCGTCTGATTGATGAACCCCGACCTGGAAAAAGTGATCGAATCGGTGATGGTTGTTTTATCTTCGGCATTGAAGCTTAGAGAAAACGTCCCGTCGGACTTTCCCGTGTCCTGCGAAAAAGGAATCCAGAGAATGATATGCACGCTGTCAAGAGGCGTCGCGATGGCATTCACGACAGTTCCAGTAACGGTCACGGTGTATTGGGAACCCGTCGGTGAAGCCGGGTTGGTACAAGAGAACAACCCCGCAACGAGCAGCGTCAACGCATATGTCAGATACTGTCTGTACTTCATACACTCCCTCGCGATTAGACGTTTGGAACAAAATCAATCTTGTAATCTTGCGATCCTATACCTCTACCAAGGAAAACGTGTTCTTGTTGCGCCACCCTCTACGCTCACACCAATCTTGTCATCCTCAACAACAAAGGCGTTGATGATGCTCACATCGCGGATTTACTCCGATTTTACCTTTCTCTTCGCCATATCCTCGTCAAATTCCTTTCGCGTCTTCTCTATAAGATTCTCATTCGTCTTCATCTTATTGGCAAGCCGCTCCTCGATCGAAGGAACAACTTCCGCTTTAAGAAGGATGATCAGTTCGTTCTTGATGTCCTGCTTTTGTTCGGAACCGAAAATGTACCGCAGACCGAAGACGTACCACGGAAGGTCCTTAAGGAACGGGATACCGATGCGCGAGCTTGTCTGCGACGTCGTGTACAAGCCTCCCATCACCGCCTCCTCGCCGTCGTTCAGCAACAGATACGTATCGATGTAGTCTTTGTCGATATTGCTCCCGTCCTGCTTGCTGTCTTCGACGTGGATGGCAAGGTTGATGAACTTCATTCCTTTTTCCTCATACAGCGTCGGCGTCACCGAGACGATGATACCGGTCGCGATCTGCTGTTGAATGGTATTCCCGGCAAAGTCCTTTGTCGTAACGAAGATGTCGCTGCCGACCTGTATCTGTCCCTTCTTGCCCGACGAGACCGTGAGCTGAGGACTGGAAATAATGTCGCCGAGGTCGTTCTCCTGGAGGAACGAGACAAATCCGGTAAGATTGCCGAAATTCAGGTTAGGGATGATCCTCGCAAGAAAATTATTCGCCTGCGTCGACTGGCCCGAAGTCGATGAGGAGGAACCGCTTGTCGTCGTCGATTGGTCCGGGTTTTGGAGATTGCTCTGCAGCTGGCCTCCGTAGACCGAGCCGTTGACCTTGCTGCTGTCTTTGAAGGTCCAGTTTATACCGGTGTTGAGCGATTTTGTAAGATTGAGAGTGAACAGCACCGTGGAGATCTTGATGTCGCGCGTAAGAAGCATTGCCTTCGACGCTGAATCTCTTCCCATGACGCCGCCACCTCCGCCACCGCCTCCTCCATTTGCCGCAACCCCCTTTGCAGTGTCCTGGGGGTTGTAGATCTGAAAATATTCTTCCTTCTCTTCATACCACAGCGAGTTTGCCCGGAGGACCGTCTCGAAGGCCTGAAGCCAGTACATGTTCTCTATGTCGACGCCAATTTCCTTCTTCGTGTTGGTCGGGTCGACGATGAGTTTATTGAGATACTTTTTGCTGAAATCGTTGAAGAGTGAAACCGCTTTATCGAACGGGAGCGTTTTCGACATTGAGATCAGTTCCTCGGGAGCGACATAGTCGTTGAGGAGCAAATGCCGTTCACGGGTGTTTTGTGCGCGCGCATCCTGTGGGAAGGCTGCCAAAAAAACGGCAAGCAGAAGAATAATTCCCGCAAACGTCGGCGGTCCGACGCGGCGAGGATGAAAGATCGGTATTTTCATGGTGACACTCCGTGTGATTTTTTTTCAAAAGCGATCTGCTTGCTCACGGTCTCGACGATGCCTCCGTTGTTGAGCGTGAAATCCACGACGCCTTCCTGCGGATGCGTCGCGGTCATCTTGCCAAGATACACTTCGTCGCCGACTTGCAGCGTGATGAGTTTTCCGCGCGGGTCCATGACGAGCGCTTTGCCCGGCGCGACGGCTTTCACGTTGATCGTTGAAACGTCGACAAGGTCGCGCACGTTGGGGGGCGTCGCTTTGAGAATGGTCGGATAGAACGGATTCGACGTGATCGGCTGCGGCAGCGAATCCGGTTTCATGACCGGCCTTCCCAACGCCGTTTCCGACGTGAAGAACGCGTTCATTTCCATATCATAATGCAGCTGGATCTCGGGGATCTCCGACGTCGGCACATCCACTTCGTCTCCGTGCAGAGTGATGCTCGTGATCTTGTACAACCTACGGCCGTTTTCCAGAAGCCAGATGAAACGGAAAATATTCGGGAACTCCGCGGTGCCCGTCAGTTTGTACGTGTTGTAGCCGTACCTGCCGAGATTTTTTGTCCCCGAGTACGTCATGTTAAGCTTCAGGGAGCCGCTCTCGTCGATGATATCGCTCAGATAACCGTACGTCTGCGACGAGAGGTCGGTCGTCGCGATCTCTTTTGTCCTGTTGTTCCACCGATGCACCGTCTCCCGCAATTTGTCCTGCATATCCGTGATGGCGCTCGTCTGGAGCGTGTTGTCCTTCAACTCCGCCTCGATCCTTTTCGACTCTTTCTTGTACTTGTTGATCTTGCCCGGCTGGTAAATGAAAGAAATGTACCCGCCGATCCCGATCACGAGAAAGAGCAGCACTCCGAGTGCAATCGAATTTCGAATCTTATAGGACACAGTACTTCCTTCTTCTCAATCGGAATCGAGTTTTTGTATCACGAGAACGAACTTGTAGATCGTCTTGCCGCGTATCTCCTCCAATTCTACCGACTGCAGTGTCGCTTTCTCGAACATGTTCGCAATGCGCGGAATGCGCGGGCGGTAGAGCGTATATCCCGTCAGCTCGATGGTGCTGTCCGACTTTGTTGCAATGTCGCCGATCCATATCGAGTTCACATCTTCCACGCTGTGCGTGAGATGATAGAACACTTTGCTCCACCGGTTATAGTTCGGGACGATCGTGTCGTAGACCGCCAGCGCGCTCGTGAACTGCTCGTTCTGCACCGTGAGACTGTCGAGGATCTTCTGGAGACGCTCGTTCTCCGATTGCTGGAGTTGTTTCTGCTGCAGGTCTCTGTTCGCGGCGCGCACGTCTTCTGAAAGGTCGGCGACCCTGTTCGTGAAGAAAAGGGTTCCGAGAAAAATGCAGAGCATGAGCACATAACCGTGCCATGCAAGCTTGAACACTTTCTGTCCTTCCCGAAAACTTTGCGGCAGAAGGTCGATCGAATAGTAGTTCTCGTTCTTCGGGTCGAGCACCCGCATCGCGACGGAAATGGGGACCGCGTACTCCGAGGTGATTTCTTCAACGCTTTGCTGCAACGCCCCCGTATCGAGATTCTTCGGCACGAGATACTCGATCGGCGCTTCGGCGAATTGCGGGGCGAGAAATTGTTTCAGCTCGAGTTTGTGCGCTTCGCCCGCGAGGAAGATCCTGTCGAGCCGCATGATGCCGGCGCTGTCCTGTTCCAACAGGATACGCGAATAGAGGGTGTTCTCGATGCTCGGAGAG
>DATJXA010000153.1:0-7369 GCA_035500675.1 Bacteroidota bacterium
AGAAAACCTTGGCGCCACCGAGCGTGTGTTGAAGTACCTTACACCGTTTCTCTCTTCTCATTGAAGATCGCTAGTTATCCGTCCTGCCAAGAATAAACTTCAACAAGCGGCATCGGTTCGTTTTATATTTTCATCTCGCTCCCAACGTCTCGTTGGGAACAAGATTCATAAAAATATTTGCACTGTCGGTGTCGAGTTCTTCCTCAAAAAATGCTATATTGACAAAAAGGATCATGTTTAGTCTATGACCGTTGCATACTTCGATACGATTGGCGGGATCAGCGGCGATATGACGCTTGGAGCGTTGATCCAGGCCGGGATGCCGATAGAATTTCTGCGGACAGAGTTGTCGAAACTTCCGCTCGCGGGTTATTCAGTTAACCAAAGAACGATCGAAAGAAGCGCCATCGCGGCAATAAAAGTCGACGTGGATGTTGAGGGCGAAGAAAAACATTCCGCGCCACATTCCCACGAACACGATCATCACGATCACGGACACCATGCGCATGAGCACGAACACCATGTCCACGCGCACCCTTCGAGAAGCCTCAAGGATATCCTCGCGCTCATTGAACGTTCCACGCTGGGAAAAAGGGTCCAGGAACGCGCTTCCAAAATTTTCACAGTGATCGGAGACGCAGAGGCCAAGATCCACAACACGACGCCCGAGAAAGTCCATTTCCACGAAGTCGGTGCGGTCGACTCGATCGTCGATATCGTCGGGGCGAGCATCGGTCTTGAGTATTTTGGAGTTGAGGCTGTCTATTCGTCCCCAGTAAAATTGGGGAGCGGCGGGTTCGTCGAAACACAGCATGGAAAGATGCCGATACCGACGCCGGCAACGGTCGAAATCCTTCGCGATTACCCGACGCAGTTGACGGATATTCCATCCGAGCTTACAACGCCGACAGGGGCCGGCATCATCAAAGCTCTGTCGTCGGGGCTGCTCTCGATGGAAGGGCTGCACATCCGCTCGATCGGTTACGGGACCGGATCGCGCGACATCGCGCAAGTGCCGAATCTTCTCCGCGTGTTCATCGGCACGATCGAGTCGGCACATCACTACGACGAGCTCGTCACGGTCGAAACGAATATCGACAACATGAATCCGGAAATTTTCCCGTTCGTCCTCGAACGGCTCCTCGGCAATGGAGCGCACGACGCGTTCCTCATACCGGTCATCATGAAAAAAGGAAGGCCGGGCATCGTCCTCTCCGTTCTCGTCAATCGCGGGAAGCTCGACGAGGTGCTCAAAATCGTTTTTGCCGAAACGACCACGCTTGGCGTACGAGTGCAGCCGGTTGAGCGCCGCAAAGTGCAGCGCTCTGCGAGAATCGTAAAAACTTCTTTCGGAGAAATGAAAGTCAAAGTTATCGGCGTCGACGGCGCGGAACGGTTGTCCCCCGAGTTCGAAGAATGTAAGCGTATTGCGCTAGAAAAAAATATCCCGCTCGTCGACGTCTATAAGCAGGTCGAGTCCGAGCTCCAGTAGCAGCTTCTTTATTTCCCCCCGGATCGAACACCATGAAACAAACGCTCGCGGATGTAGCGCTGCCCCTTCCTATCGACCGCGCTTTTACGTACGTCGTGCCGCCCGAGCTCGCTTCGGCAGTGCAACCCGGATGCAGAGTCAAGGTGCCGATCGGGAAAAAAAAGATGACCGGCATTGTTGTCGGCCTTCCTCATACGACTTCCGTCCGATCTCTTAAGCAGATCGAAGATGTCCTCGACTCTTTTCCGGCCGTCTCTCCTGAACTTCTCCAGTTGGCCCGCTGGATCGCCGATTACTACGCCGCTCCCCTCGGCGAGGTCCTCAAGGCTTTTCTCCCGCAAGGCATGTCTGCCAAACAAAAACGTATCGTATCGTTGCGCCGCCTACGCGACGGAGAAGCGCACAACGGAGCAGAAGCACCAACGCAAGCGCAAGCCAAAATCTTGAGCGCATTATCAAATTCAACGCGATTGTCGGTCGCCGAGCTTCAGAAACGGACGAAGGTGAGGGGCATCGATTCTGTTCTGTCCGAATTACAGGGCTCGGACCTCGTCGAGATCGTCGAAGACATGAAGGCGTTGAAATTGAAGCGAGAAAAATTCATTCTGAAAAAATCTTCTCCTGCCGAGGTTCAGACCAGGGGGAATCTTCAACGAAAGCTTTCCGCCCGGCTTCAACAGTTATCGCCGGAACCTTATCCAGTTCGTTCGTTACTAAAAGAAACCAGAGCTTCTTTATCGGCGCTGCGAAAATTTATCGAGGCCGGGTGTGTTGAAATTATCGAGCAAGAGGTTGACCGGCAAGTCGAGTTCTCTCCGGATCCAAACGCCTCTCAGATCATACCGCTTCAATTGACGAAGTTTCAGTCCAGCGCCCTCGAGCAGATCAACCATGCAGTCGCCTCAGCCGAAGCGAAGATCTTCTTACTCTTCGGCATCACCGGCAGCGGTAAAACTCAGGTCTATATTGAGGCGATACGCAAGGCGCTTCAACAAGGGAAGACTGCGATCGTCCTCGTTCCCGAGATCTCGCTCACTCCTCAAATTGTCCGCAGATTCCGCCTTCATTTCGGCAATGAAGTCGCGGTGATGCACAGCCGCATGTCCGAGGGGGAACGATACGATGCATGGAGGCATTGCCAGGACGGCAAATACAAAATTGTGATCGGTCCCCGATCGGCAATTTTCGCCCCGCTCGCGCATCTCGGCCTTATCGTTGTCGACGAAGAGCATGAGGCGTCCTACAAACAATTCGACGCCAATCCCCGCTACAACGCGCGCGACGTTGCGATCGTCCGCGCACAACAGGCAGGGGCGGTTGTTGTTTTGGGATCCGCTACTCCTTCTATAGAATCATTCTACAACGCGGAGAACGGAAAATATATTCTCCTCGAACTGCCGGAGAGGATTGACGACGCCATCCTCCCTTCCGTGCGCCTCGTAAACATGATCGACGAGCGAAAGCGGCGCTATGCCGTCATGAAAGAACGGGCAAAAAGTTTAGGCAAGAAGGCCTTCGAAGGTGGGTTCCATTCGATTTCGTCGATCCTCGAGGAAAAAATTCGCGAGAGAATCCGAAAGAAAGAAGGGATCATCCTTCTCCAAAACCGTCGCGGCTTCGCCCCGTTCATCGAATGCATGGAATGCGGACACGTCGAACGATGCGACCAATGCGATGTGACGCTCACGTATCATCTTGCGAAGAAGCACCTTCGATGCCACTATTGCGGCTCCGTAAAAGCCGCGCCAAGCGTCTGCGCTCAGTGCAAAGGAGTCAACCTCAAATTACAGGGCTTTGGGACACAGCGGGTGGAGCAGGACGTCGCGAAAATTTTTCCCGAGGCGCGCGTGCTGCGCATGGACCTCGACACGACGTCGCGCAAAGGAGCGCACGACAGACTGTTGCAGCAATTTGGGCGGGGCGAAGCTGACATTCTTCTCGGTACGCAGATGGTAGCAAAGGGGCTGGATTTTCCGCGCGTCACTCTCGTCGGCGTTATCTCTGCGGACACGCAGATGCTTCTGCCCGATTTCCGATCGGCCGAGAGGACATTCCAATTGCTGACGCAGGTCGCCGGGCGAGCTGGACGGAGTACGTTACGGGGAGAGGTTATCATCCAGAGTTATCAGACGGATCATTACAGTCTCAAGCATGTCCTCGAACACGACTACCGCGGGTTCTATGACGAGGAGCTCCGTTACAGAAAATCTGCTCTGTATACGCCGTTTGCACGGCTCGTGCTTGTCGAGTTCAAAGGTCCAGCGGAAGGAGATGTACAGCGGGCTGCCGAGGATTTCGCCGGAAGAGTCCGAAAATTATCCGAGAAAATTATTCTGCTCGGTCCGGCGGCGGCGGTGATCTCGAAAATCAAAAATAATTATCGCTGGCAGATCATCGTCAAGGCCGCTAAAACGAACGACCCGAACGCCGCATCAATGCGCAATGCGGTCGCACGGGTCGCGCGCGAATGTTCGTTGCCTTCCCCCCGTCGCGGCGTCGTCATCACCGTCGACGTCGATCCTCAGGGGATCATGTGATCCTTCTACATCCCGAAACCGGCAAACACCGTAACGGCCGTCCATAACGCCCACAACACCGCCATCACCGTCATCGTCTTTACCGTGGTCACAGAGAATAACTTGGCAAGGCCGATCGCCACGATTGCAAGGAACCAAAATGTTCCAATGTTCACAGCGCCGAGGAATTTATCGAGCTTGTCCATTGGATCGTAGTGGGAAACGGCCAATGCGAGACTCGGGGTTGCGTAAAGAGATCCCATTGCCATAACAAGGAGAAGTGTGACGATCGCCATGAGAGCCGAGATGTACATCGAGAGGCCGACCACTTCAAGGACCTTGCTGTATGTCGCCGCCGACTTGAATACCCACTTGCCTGCAAGCCAGAACACAAGCGCTAAACCGAAAAGCGTTATCGCGACAAAAATGAGCGCGCCGACGGAACCGAAGATCATAAAAAGCGGCGACCCCGGTTGAGCCGGATTTTTGGACATGGCCATATCCGCCTGCTCTTGGGTCATCTTTCCTTCAGCCACTCTCTTTTCGATCGATTTTTCCGTCTGGTCGCGGATCTGGTCCTGGATCGGCTGCTGTGAGAAAACTGCGAGGACGAACACAACCGAGATAAGCATCGACAAAACGAGCGGGATCGACCAATTGGAGTTTTGCTTTTCAGATTTTGCTACACTTTCAAATAGCTCCCCGGGGGCTGAGAAAACGTTCATCAATTTATCGGTGAAGGACATTTGGGCGCCTTCTTCGGAAGGGGGCTGCGTGGTATTGACCTCGTCCATATTCAATTCCTTTCCATGATGAGTGCTGCGGTGAGTTACGTGGGTTGAGGCATTGTTCCCTCGGAATCAAGTATAATAAATGAGAAGCGTACTGTCAACGGGGTGAGAAGATTGGTAGTGGTGCGTTTTGGATTCCCGATAGAAACGTTCGGGAATGACGTTGCCCAAGCATTCGTCATGCCCGCATGCTTCTGGCGGGCATCCACATAACGGGGAAAAAATAGCAAAACATATCACTACCGGAAGATTTGGCAATCGGCCAGCTTCAGAAACTTTCCGAAGATTTTGATCGAAAAAGTTTTAGGGTCGGCTCATTTTAAATAGAAAACCTTCGGCAGGTTTGTGCCAATCGTCAACGTAACCCTTCTTCACGCCGAGGATCTCTTGCAAAGTCTGTCAATTTTGTGTACCATGGTGCAACGGACATCGAGGTGAATATTTTATGTTTATTTCGTTCGAAGGATTAGACGGTTCGGGCAAAACCACTCAGGCAACGCTTCTCGCAGAAAAACTACGAGATCATAAGTATACCGTCGAGTTTTTCCGCGAACCGGGCGGGACGGAAATTTCGGAGCGCATCCGTGAGATCCTTTTAGACAAGAAAAATCTCGGTATGAATCAGATCACCGAGCTTTTCCTTTTTTCTGCCGCCCGAGCACAGCTTGTGAATCAGGTGATCAAGCCGGCGCTGCTCGATTCGAAGCTGGTCATTTGCGACCGTTATGTCGACTCGACGACCGCGTATCAGGGCTCCGGACGGGGCTTGCGGCTTGGCGCGGTGAAAACGATCAATGCCGTGGCGACGTTCGGATTATTGCCAGACGTGACTTTTCTTATAGACGTCCCTGTCAGCGAAATTATCGCGAGGCGGCATAAGAGCGGAGTGGCGATCGACAGAATGGAAAGCGGAGGCGGTGAGTTCTACGAAAAAGTCCGTCAAGGATATCTCGAACTTGCGAAGGAAGAACCTAAGCGCGTGCTGTTGATCGAAGGGTCGCGGCCCGTGGAAGTCGTGCACAACGAAGTATGGGGGATCGTCTCCGAGCGGCTCCCCAAAAAAAATATGTAACTCATATTGCGCAAAACGCCTGAAGACGTACCACTAAGTCGCAAAGACACTAGGGGGTGCAAAAGATTAATCTAGCGATTCCATAGAAAGAGCTTAGTAATAAAACTTTGTGTCTTGGAGTTTTTGTGGCAAAGCTTTTATGCCATGATAAGATCGAGATGTAGTTCCGTTTGATGAACGTTATCCCCCCTGTTTCCGCAGCGAAGCAATCAGTCCCTGAACATCGACGATGCTTTCCAACTTTGCCATCTGCGCATCGATCGATTTTCCTTTCCCATCGACGACATCGAAAGAGGAGAACATACTGAGGTCGCCGATATCCGCAATTTTTCCTTTCCGAACGACGCTCCCGTCGGCCTGAAGCATGTCCTCTACGTTGATCCCGAGGTCAACGACAACTGGAGCAACGCCATTTCCGACGACAAGCGTTACGCCGCGGACGATGATATCGAAAAGATTTTTTGTATTTTCGGGGAGTCCTTCGTAACGGGCGATGTCGGCCGCTTCGTACTCACCCGTCGCGATCGAGTGGCAAATGGAGAGCAGCGCTACGCAGTTCAGTTTCCTGATGGACATTTTTTCGGGATCGTTCTTTGCGCCGCCCGATTCAACAAGCACTGTGCTGGTTCCCCATTTCTGTATGTTATCGCCGAAAGCGCGCGGTTCGAACGAGTCGTCGTAACGGGAAATATGCCCGTCGATGAACGGTGAAAAAATATCGGCAAGGCGCGACGCTACTTTCTTTGCCCGGAGGCGAACTGCGTTTTCGCTTTTCGCTTTATCGATAGAAGGTGCAAGGAGGGCGATCGTTGCAACATTTCCCGATGTCCCCACAGTGTAACGCGGTTCCTGGTCATGAAGGTTGAACCCGAACTCCGGCGAATACCGGTCGCGCGTCTGTTTCAGGAGTTGCGCTTCGACCGTGCGTAACTGGAGCGCGTCGCGGTTAATGTCGATCCAATGCACGCTCCGCCGTTGAAACCGCTGCGCGCCGTCCGGGTTGAGCATGGGAATGATAAGCAGCGTCGTTTTTGAAAGAATATCGTTCACTTCTGCCGAGGACCGATGGCCGGCGATGTAAGAGAGCATGTCGAGAATTCCCATCGTCGCCGTTGGCTCGTCTCCGTGCATCTGAGACCACATGAAAATTTTCCTCTTGCCCGACCCGAGCGTAAGAAGGTTGATCGACCTCCCTTCCGACGAAGCGCCGATCTGTTCGATCGCAAGAATATCCTTCATCGACGCCTGAAGTGACCGGAGGATATTCATCATCGCGTCGTGCTTCAACCGCCTGGAGGTGATCTCTTTGATCTTGTACGAATCGTACAAATCGTACAGAATGCCTGCGAATTTGTTCAGAGCAGTATCCGAATGTTGTGCGTGCATACGGGGGTCGAAGTGAAGGACATCTCCTCTCGAGACCGGACGACCATTTGCGGTATGGCCGCTGCCGGGTTGAACGTTGTAATGTACAAACAAATCCGTGAATTTCATACGC
>DATJXA010000154.1:0-6096 GCA_035500675.1 Bacteroidota bacterium
CTGGCGGCCGCCGAACCCTTCGGCCGTCAACACGTCGCCGAGCAATGCCGGATGGAACCAGCGCTCTTCGAGTGCAATAGGAATCACTCTGCACGCGAGATTATTGCGGACAAGAATTTCTGCGACAATGCTGTAGAGCCCCCCCGTGAGAAAATGATCTTCGACCGTCACGAGCAATTTCGTGCGGCGTGCCGACTCTATGATAATTTCCTCGTCGATGGGTGAAAGCGATCGGAGGTTGACCAGCCGAACGGTCATCTTGTTTACCGACAGGACATCTTTTGCGACAAGAGCCTCTTTGAGAAGGAACCCGTACGTCAATACTGTCACGTCGTCTCCGTCCGAGACGAGCTCCGCTTTGCCCCATTCAAACGGAACGGTATGAGTTATCGATGGATTGAATTCATTGTAGCGGATATAGCACGGGGACGGTGTTGCAACTACCTTCTCCATCGCATCAACAAGTTCATCACGGTCTGTCGGGCAGAAAATATGCATCGAAGGGATCCCGCGCATGAGCGCGATATCTTCGATCGCCTGATGCGTGGGGCCGTTCGCTTCCGAAAGAAAACCGGGGACCGCGCCGACGAGTTTCACCGGAAGTTTCCCGATGCCGATGTCCGTCCTGATAAATTCGAACGCGCGCATCGTAAGGAAGGTCGCTAGGGCGTGAACGACAGGTATCCTTCCCCTCAAAGCGAGGCCGGCGGCGGCGCCTACCATTGTTTGCTCGGCGATCCCGACGTCGATAAAGCGACCGCCCAATTGCTCGGGAAGATTGCGTATCGCAGCTCTGTTCTCCGCTGTCATCACGAAAATATTTTCATTCTCCTGCGCTAATTCGTTCAGCTTCTGCTCGTACGTCATCGCTCACCTCACCATGTACGTTCCGGACGTGAGGTGCGCTGGAGCGTTGCCGTGCAATTCCTGGATGAGCATTTCAACTTCGGCCTTTGAAAAATTCGCGAACCACCTGTCGGCTCTCCTTTCGATGCTGGGCAATCCTTTGCCGCGCACCGTATCGGCAATAATGACGCTCGGCTTGGACTCCATGATCGGGAGATGATTGAATGCCGTCTCGAGCGACTGAAAATCGTGCCCGTCGATTCTCCGGCACGACCATCCGAACGATCGGAACTTTTCTACGATCGGTTCCAACGGAATGAGCTTTTCAGTCCGGACGTTCGCCTGGAATTCGTTCCGGTCGACGATTGCGACCAGATTATCCAGCTCGAATGCGGACGCAACCAACGCCGCCTCCCATACCGACCCTTCGTTAAGCTCGCCGTCTCCCAGCACGACGAACACCCTGTTGCCGCCTTTCCGGTGCTTGATGTCGTACGCCACGCCGATCGCGACCGACAACAAGTGGCCAAGCGAGCCGGAATGGAATTCTATTCCAGGGATCGACGGATTCGGATGCCAATAGATCGTGTCGTTTGGTTTGAGATGATTCGACAATCGTTCTTTTTTGATCATGCCAAGCTCGGCCAGAGTTCCATATAACGCCGGTACATCGTGCCCTTTTGAGAGAAAAAAATAATCCCTCCCAATATCTTGTGCGGTGTTGAGTGTAATGTTCAGCACTTCCTTATACAGATAGACGACGATGTCGGCGCAGGAAAGGGAAGCGCCGATGAAACATCCTCCGTCGGTCGACATGCGGATGATGTGCTCGCGCACTTTAAGTGCGAGCAGCTCAAGCTCCTTTTTATTCTCTTCCGTCATACGGGGTCGGGAGACTTTTTTCTTAGAGACTCCATTTTCCTGAACGGCCGTATCGTTCTCAGTTCATGGAGGTGGTCGCGGTACCATGTCACGCCGGCATATTTAGCGTTGATCGATGCGAGGTGCGGCTCTCGTTCAACAAGGTTGAGAATTTCTTCTATCGTGAAGATCGGACGGTCTCGGCTCCAGAGAAAATCATAAACGGCGCTGATGAATTGGTAATCCTCCTGATAATCGATCGTCCAACGATGGGTCTGCGAGTAGTCGAGCCCCGTCTCCCATGCCACGTTCCCGATCCTGAACCGCTCAGGCCATTCCCAAATAAAAGGCGTTGTGTGTTCCCGTTCGAACGTCTTGTCTGCCTCGCGCCATGCTTGTTCAAGCACGCCGAACGGCATGACTTCAACATCGTTGCCGTCCGGGTATGACGGGGGATGAAGATTGCTCACAAAATCACATTTATCGGCGTGGGATGTATAAACGCTTAACACCCTCGAGATAACGCCGGGATCGATCAAAGGACAGTCCGACGGGATCTTCGCAACGATGTCAGCCCCCTCCTGCAATGCTGCTCTATAATGTCTGTCGAGCAAATCGGTCGGATGGCCGCTGTAGCATTTAACGCCAATGTCGCGGCAAAGGCGACGGATTGCATCGTCCTCCTGATTGATAGTGGTTGCCACAATGATGTCAAAATCGCCGGCACCCGCGCGCACCCTTTCGACCATTCGGGCGAGAAGGGGCTTTCCCTTGAGCGGCATCATGACCTTGTTCGGAAACCTCGTCGAACCGCGTCGAGCCTGTATGACGATAAGCTTTTTCAATTGTCGAGACCTACAATCGGAGCGGCAACGGGACGCTGTTTGATCATCGGAAGCGTTCCTTGAATTAAAAGGATCGAATAGCCGATAACGATCCAGACGAGCATTGTGAGTCTCTTCATGACCACGAACGCAAGCGTTTTCATCGGGCTGAGAATGACAGCAAACGAATTGAAAAGGGTCACATATCCTAGATCCTTCACCACGACGCCGGACGGAAGGAAAAATACAGCTTCCTTCACGATCGATAGAATCGCCTCGATGATAAGGGTTTTCGTCATGCCGATGTCGAACCCGATATAGTGCGCAATAAGAAATGTCTCGAGGGCTTCCACTGCCCATGTCGTCGTGTAGAGAACAAGCACAACAAAAAGGGTCGCTTTGTTCCCCTTGCTCAAGACCTTGAAACATTCATCCGCTTGACGGAATGAATCCTCGTGGCGCATCAGCCACCGTTTTGTATAAGGGATCGGAACAAGGACGAACGCTTTGAAGAGCGTGCCCGCAAATCGTCCCGCAACCATCAGCCGGGCGGCAATGACAAGCACAGCAACGATAACGACGGCGAACGCCAGCGCAACCCATCCTAACCCGGTCCCGTCGAATAATTTTGTGAGGCCGTTTTGCATGATCCCAAAATCGAGAAGGCAACAAAGCATGATAAAAGCGACCTGCGACATTCCGAGGATCCACCTGCGTCCGAGAAGGCTTACGACTATTTCCGCACTATCGATCCCCTCTTCTTTATGGAGTAAAAATATTTTCGTCACGTCGGCCGCAGCGAATCCGCCGGGAAGCGAAAGGAATATCGCTTCCGTTGCCACGTGAGTTTTGAGGAGGGCGAAATAGTTCGGGCGGTTAGCGCGCGGAAAAAGAAATTGCCACGCGAGAGCGTCGATGGCCATCGTTAAGAAAAACGGGATGAAGAGGAGAAAAAAAGGCCATTGGAATGGTGGAAGTGACGTCTGAAGTTGTTGGATAAATTCCACGCTCAATGAACTCCGCATGATGCGCACATGGGGCTGCATGCTGCAGCCTTGCGTGACAAAATACATCGCGGAGGTCACGTCGAGATTAAGAAAAGGTTAACTGTAAATTAAATGCGAAGGAAGGAGGGGATGAAAATTTGAGCGAGCAACCCGATAAACGACGTTGAGGCAATAACTTCATCGGGTTCGGAAACATGAAGCCCGACTTTATTCTTTCAGAAGTTTCTTCTTACACGCTTCCAGGTCTTTGCGTTGGTTCTTGTCGAGTGAAGGGAATTTCAGCTTGAGCTCCTCAAGCCTCGAGACGACGATTTCAGAAATGACGAAGCGGGCGAACCATTTTTTATTCGCCGGAACGATGTACCACGGAGCGTGCCGCGAGCTTGTTTTGTTGATGGCTTCCTCATAACACGTCTGGTATTGATCCCAGAATCCCCGTTCATGCAAGTCCGCTTCCGAGAATTTCCAATTTTTGGATCTGTCGTTGATCCGGTCGAGGAGCCTTTTTTTCTGCTCTTCTTTGGAAATATGAAGAAAGATCTTGATAATAATGGTCCCGTTTTCAAAAAGGTATTTCTCAAAATCCTTGATCTCCCGAAACCGCTGTTTCCAAATATCTTTAGTGATCATTGCATTCGGGAGCTTCTGGTTTTTGACCAGGTCGTGCACCCTGACCACGAGAATGTCTTCATAGTACGACCTGTTGAAGATGCCGAATTGACCTCGTTGGGGAAGGAACTTGTGCGCCCTCCACAGGAAGTCGTGATTCAATTCTTCCGCAGACGGCTGCTTGAAGCTGTGCACTTCCGTCCCTTGTGGATTAAGGCCCGACATGACGTGCTTGATCGCCCCGTCTTTGCCCGCCGTATCCATCGCCTGAATGATGATCAGGACGCTGTAATTATCCTCCGCGTAGAGCTTCCCCTGTAGATCCTCCATCTTCAGTATGTTTTTTTGAAGATGTTCTTCCGCTTCCTGTTTCGACTTAAGTTTTCCGGTCGAATCGGGGCTGATTTTCGAAAGCTTGAACTTCGATTTTCCGTCGACCCGGTAATTTGCAATATTCAAGATCGTTTCTCCCTGGAACAAAAATGAATTTAATCTTATCCCATCTCCACTTCGACCCGATGTTCCTTTCCATCATGAAGATCTGGAATCTTGTTTCCCGCAACTGCCTTCCCATCCAGACGCATATTCTTCACCCCTTTGCTGACACCAAGAGAATTATTCACCTCAATTTTATAGACGCCTTTTCTGAATCTCCGTTCCACCGAAAATTTTTTCCATGATCGCGGCACGCATGGGTCGATAATAAGCCCATCATAATCCGGTTGAATGCCGAGGATATACTGAGAAAGTGTCACGAACGACCATGCGACGGTGCCCGTCAGCCATGAATTTTTCCCCTCCCCCGGCGTCGGCGCATCTCTGCCTGCCGTCATCTGGCTGTACACGTACGGTTCCGATCGATACGTGTCGATTTGATCTTCTTTAGTTGGAGGGCAGATGCTCATATAATATTCCATCGCCTGATCGCCCCTCCCGATCATGGTCTCCGCTATCTGTATCCACGTATTGTTGTGGGTGAAAATGCCGGCGTTTTCTTTATAGCCAGGAGGATAGGAGCTGACCTCGCCGAGATGAACGTGATAGTTATGGAAAGCAGGTTGCTGCAGAATGATGCCGTTCGGAGTCGCCAGATGTTTTCGTACGCTGTTCAATGCTTTTTCGGCATAACCGTTGTCCAGACCAAGTCCCCCTAAAACGCCCCATCCCTGGCTTTCGATAAAAATTTTTCCCTCTTCATTCTCTGAAGAGCCAAGCTTTTTACCGTACGAATCGTAAGCTCGAAGGAACCACTCACCGTCCCATCCGTGCCGATAAATCGTCTGGCGCATCGTCGCAGAATGTTTCATGTATTCTTCTGCTGCGTCGGGTTCATGAATGTATCGGAGAAGCTTTGCCATCTCGTCGCACGCTCTGCAAAAGAGACCCGCGATCATCACTGACTCGGCAACGTTATCGTTCTCGATATGGCCTGCTAGCTGAAAACTCTCTCCGGGCGTAGTCGAGAAACAATTGAGGTTGAGGCAGTCGTTCCAGTCCGCGTGCCCGATAAGAGGCAAGCCGTGGGGACCTTTGTGATTTAGCGTGTATTTGAGTGAACGATGAAGATGATCCATCAAGGTGGCGGGTTCATCCGGACGGTCTGCGAAAATCGCCCTCTCTTTCAAAATCGAACCGTCCCCCGTTTCTTTGATATATGCAGAGACCGACAAGATCAACCACAGCGGATCGTCGTTGAACCCGCCCCCAATATCGGCATTTCCTTTCTTCGTCAGGGGTTGGTATTGATGGAAACATGTTCCGTCGGAAAGTTGTGTGGCCGCCAGATCGAGAATACGCTGGCGCGCACGGGCGGGAAGAATGTGAACAAAACCGAGGATGTCCTGGTTGCTGTCGCGGTATCCCATGCCGCGCCCGATCCCGGATTCGTAGAGTGATGTTGACCGGGACATGTTGAATGTCACCATGCACTGATATTGATTCCAGATGTT
>DATJXA010000155.1:0-2655 GCA_035500675.1 Bacteroidota bacterium
TCGCCAGGTTGAGAGTGTGCAGCGCCGGGACTTCGGTCTTGCCGAGCGTGTATGTTTTAGTGAGACTATCTGTACGGACGAGTGGGTCCATTGTGCATTCTCCGATGATTCGTTACGATAATTGTTTCAGTTCGCTTTCGGCTTTGCGGGCAGTATCGGAATTGGGGTCTGCTGAGATCGCTTTTTGCAGGAGCTCTTTTGCCTTCGACGTCTGGCTGTCATTTTTGTAAGCGACGCCTGCCCAGTAATAGATTGTCGCCTGAAGATTCGGCCCCAAATGCGCGAACCGTGGATCGTTCATCAGATAGTCAAAATCTTTCAGGGCTATCGGGAGACGATGGAACATCGAGGGAAGGTTCACGCTGTTGATGCCTCTCACGATCCGGACGTTCACATCGTTGGGAGCAAGGTCTACGGCTTTGTCGAGTTGATCGACGCCTTTGTCGACGTCTTTCATCTTCGTGAAAGGCCACCATGCATCACGCGCGCGGAGTGTCCAGAGACTTCCTCGGTAAGCCCATGCAACGGCGTT
Organism: Bacteroidota bacterium; assembly: GCA_035500675.1. Taxonomy (GTDB): domain Bacteria; phylum Bacteroidota; class Ignavibacteria; order UBA10030; family UBA8401; genus JAGVPT01. The sequence goes on from DATJXA010000155.1 coordinate 533, forward strand.
CGAAGGGTCTGCTTGAAGGATTTTATCGAAACATTCAAAACCTTTATCGACTGCGCCTTCATCGCCTGCGACTCCTTCGTCATGATAGATTTTCCCAAGCGCCGTGAGCGTGCCAATGTCGTTGGGGTTTTGTTGCAGCGCTGCCTCAAGCTCCTTTGTTTTATCCTGGGACAATGAAATTGTCGCTACGAAAGAAATGAAGACCATCAGCGTTGAAAGTCTCCGCATCATAGTGTTCTCCTGTTGACTGTTAGTAGAGGATCGAAGCTGAACTGCGGCGAAACCTTGACCGCACGTTTCTTCGCTTTGAATTTGTAGCTGTCTCATATTCACATCACGAACGGCACTAATGCCGCCACGCGTTGTGCATAAGATTCATACGATTTACCGAACTGGGCTCGCATCCACTTCTCTTCGAGCCGAAGTTTATTCCACAAAATGACGAAAATAAGAGCTACTGCAAGGACTCCCCGCAATGTTCCGAGAGCGAGTGCCGAACCGATAAATGCCAACAGCAGACCGGTATAAATCGGATGGCGCACTAGAGCATACGGCCCGCCTGTAACGAGTTCGTGATCCTTCTTAATTGTTACAGCTTGGCTCCAGTTCTGCCCCAGGTGATTGCGCGCCCAGATTGAAAACAAAAGACCGCTTACGGTAAGAGCGCAGCCTATCCAAAACCTGACTACCCCCAATGGAATAAAATGCATATCGAGGAATGAAAGGGGAATACGGGGGAAGGCAAGGAGCGCAGCGGCACATACGATGAGCATGAATCGAATGCGCCTAGAAAAGGCTGATTCGATAAGCTCTGTTGTTTTGACGTTTTTGGATTTCGCCCACCAATAGATCAAATAGGCGAACCACATTGCTTGGAAAAGGTAGTTGTAAATAATTGTCATACGGGGTTCTCCGCGCTCTAACTTCTAAATTACACTACGTAACATACTAGAAGAGTTGCCAGAAACAGAGAAATTTCCGACAAGTCGACAAAATTTGAGGATGAAATGCTATAGGGAGGGATTAGGGAAGTCGAATTTTCATTTCGTTCCCTTTGAGACCGTTGGAAACGAAATTGCTATCGTACAACGTACTATGTAGAACTCACACCGTGTATTGCCTTTTCAATAATTAAGCGATACTTTATTCGCGTCGACTCCTCCATTCGGGTCTTCCGAAAAGCATTTCGCGTTCCCAATCGGAATTGCACTCCCAGCGCAAACTATAACGATCAACGTAAAACGGACTTATGAAGTACGGACATTTTGACGATCAGGAAAAAGAATATGTGATCACGCGTCCCGATACCCCTCTCCCATGGATTAATTATCTGGGGACGTCGGATTTTTACGGGATCATTTCCAACACGGCCGGCGGATATTGCTTCTATCAAGATTCGCGGATGAGACGGCTGACTCGTTACCGCTACAACAATATCCCGATGGATAGCAACGGGCGGTACCTCTACATCAAGGATGGCGACACGGTCTGGAATCCGATGTGGAAGCCGATGCGGGTTGCTCTCGATCGTTACGAATGTCGTCATGGCTTAGGCTATACGAGAATCACCGGCTCGAAGAACGGCTTGGAAGCTTCGGTCCTCTATTTTATCCCTCTTGAATCGAGGAACGAGATCTGGCAGGTAGAGCTGAAGAATCAATCGAAGGTCTCGAAACGCATTCGTTTATGGAGTTTCGTCGAGTGGTGCTTGTGGGAAGCATACGATGACATGACGAATTTTCAACGTAATTACTCGACTGGACAGGTCGAAGTAGAAAACGGGACGATATTTCACAAAACTGAATATAGAGAACGGAGAAATCATTATGCCTATTTCTCCGCGAGTGAACCTGTTTCAGGTTTCGATTCAAGCCGTGATGCGTTTGTCGGAGTTCACCAAGGTTTAGAAATGCCAACTGCTGTTATGGAGGGGAGCTGCAAAAACAGCACCGGCTACGGATGGCTGCCGATAGGGGTCCATCAAATCGACGTCGAGATCAAACCGGGCGAATCGAAGCATCTGACATTTCTTCTCGGTTATGCGGAAAATCCAGACGAAAAAAAATTTCTGCCGGATGGAAAAATCAGGAAAGACGAATTTCAATCCGTCAAATCAACGTATG
>DATJXA010000156.1:0-5090 GCA_035500675.1 Bacteroidota bacterium
AAACGCACAGAACATCCTCTATCTTCAATCGAAAGACGTTGCGGGCGAATACAGCAAAGCAGCTGTCATGCCTTCGGCGCCCAAAGGTGTATGGTATGTAAAAAAACCAAAAGGAAGGCTTTTGCTTGTCAAGGATTATAATCAATCCGACTCAAGCACGGCATTGCAGGTGTACCACACAGTCTTCTCCGATCCGAGTATTGCCGGGGGCGTGTTTGGGAATTTTGATATTCTCGACGTCGGGTATGGATTATCGACGAGCGACAAATTGAACCAGACCGTGAATCAAAAGTATGGGAGCCTCGTTCCGGCAAACCTCAATCCTGCGTTCATCCTCACACTCCAGCTGTATGATCTCGTGTACTGGTATAGCGACCTCTACCCAAGCTATACTCCGGCTCAAGTCGGATTATTTAATTTTACCCAACGCGGCGGTAAAGTTATTTTTTCCACGACGTTCCCTCAAAACATTTCTTTTCCGAACGTCAGCGCGCTCAACGATTTCGCTCCTATCGACAGCGTAACGACCGATCCGAATTCAAGTTCAACAATGGCAACGAACGCAGATAACCGCGTGCCCGTTGGAACAAATCTTTTACCGTTCGATTCGACAAGCGGTTATCCTGTCTTGACCTTTGGACCGCGGCCGTCCAACGGAGGTCAATTCGTGACCCCATCGCCGAATTGGCGCCGCATCTATAAGCGCATCGATGCTCAATACATCTACGAAATGGATTCTGTCTATACAGACAGTTCTTCATCTCCCCCCAAGCAGGCCTTTGAGCGGTTTCTCGGAACCCCGCCGATCGCAGTCATCGATAACGCGCGCACGTTCGTCCTTGTCGCTCTGCCTCTTCATTTGCTGAACGGGAATACGACCGCGCTGACGGCGTTCTTCCGTAAAGTGATCGTTGATGAATTCGGACTCCATTGATGTCAACAGTTTTCGAACATAGCGAACCGGCACATAAAGAATCTACCTTTGCGGAGCATCTTCGCAGAATACAAAAGTGCGGCCTTTTGTCTGTTCTCATGGTTGCAGTATGTTCTTTTTATATGGCCGCTCAAACTACGGGTTCAATCACTGGCAAAATTACTGATTCGAAAACCGGCGATGGATTGCCGAGTGTGAACGTCCTCGTCAAAGGAACTTATTATGGTGCATCGAGCGATATCGACGGGAAATTTACCATTCCAAAAGTAAATCCGGGCGTTTACGACATTTCCATCACGCTCCTCGGCTATAAAGCTATCGAATATACCGGGATCAAAGTAGAAGCGGAAAAGCCGACCGAGCTCAACGTTAAGATGGAAGAGAGTGCGCTCACGCTTGGGAAGGAAGTCGTCATCATCGGTCAGAAGCCGCTGTTCGACATCGAGCAAACGTCGAGTTCTCGCACAGTGAGCAGCCAAGACATCAAGGTCGCGGCGGTACAAACGGTGCAGGATGTTGTAGGGCTTCAGGTCGGGGTCGTGCAAAGCGATAACCAGATCCACATTCGGGGAAGCCGCGGATACGAGAACGCGTATTTAGTAGACGGTGTCCCCGTACAGGATATTCTCGGCGGAACGGGTTTTGGTCTTCAACTAAGCCCGGATGCGATTCAAGATGTGGAAGTCATTACGGGCGGATATAGCGCTGAATATGGTCAAGCGACTTCGGGAGTCATCAGCATCACAACAAAGGATGGGTCGACGACGTATCGCGGCGGGGCAGCATACAAGACAGATCGCATATGGGGAAATTCCCTTGCAAACTTCAACACCGATATCCTCAGCACGGATTTGAGCGGTCCAGTTCCCCTAGCAAGTTTGGTCTTGCCGGGCGATCTCAGCTTTTTCGCCACGTTCAACGGGAATGTGAGCGACGGCTACACCCGATGGGTGCAGGTCATCGGGCCCGACGGGAAGCCGGTCGGATATCAATCCGTGGCGCCACATGGCCTTGTATCATCGATCTTTTATGGCTCCAGATTTACTCCGCGCCTCGCGAACGACTATTCCTGGACGGGCAAACTGACTTGGAAGCCCGAGCCGACCGAGAAACTCTCATACTCGTACAACGAATCAGTTACGATAGATCAAAATTCTACCACGATTCAGACGGCCTTGGAGTACCAGGAGCCCTCCCCGGGGTATCAGTACACTTTCAAAAATATATTGGACAGCGCGAATACCTTTACTCAAATCAATATTCAGCAATCGCTCGCATGGACGCACACCCTCAACGAGAAGGCATTTTACGAAGTCCACTTGAGCCGATATACCGCTCACGTTCGCGGTGATGCAAACGGGAAAGATTATACGCAATATAACGAGCCGCAGGACATCGTGACCTACCCGATCCAGTATTACAATTTGGGAAAAGACACGGTCGGTGTTATTCCGGGCGACGGCTTCTACGACACGGGAAGCCCGTTCGAATGGCGGGATCATTTTATCAACGATTACAGCTTCAAAGTTGACCTCACTAATAACTTCACCGAAAAGAACAAGTTCAAAACGGGGATCGAGTCTCATTTTCAGAATCTGCAAATGATCGATATTTCAGACCCGTGGATCAAGCCTTTGGGTTTGAACAACGACATTTACAACGTCAGCCCTGCGTCCGGCGATCTCTACGCGCAGGATAATATCACGATCAACGGGATGATTTTAAATTTCGGCATGCGCTTCGATTATTGGTTTCCGGGAAAATATGTCGACGACGCGATCAAAAACCCTGACGTACCCCTTGCATCGGACGCGATCCGGCAGCAGTACCTCCAGAATACTTTCTCATTTTTTGGGAGGCGTTGGAAGGGACGCATCAGCCCGAGGCTGGGGATCTCGCACCCGGTGTCGGATAACCAAACGCTCTTTTTCTCCTACGGCCATTTTTCAAAGCTTCCACAGCCGACGTATGTCTATTCGAAACTCACTTCAAGCAGCGCTCAGTCGACCGAACAGACGATCGGGAATCCGAACCTGAATCCCGAGACGACGGTGGCGTACGAGTTGGGACTCCGGAACCAGATCACCGAGGATGACGTCTTGACGGTGACCGCCTACTACAAGGATATCTTCGATTACATCACGGCGCGCACGGTGCAGGCCACGAGCGTTCGTTTTTCAAACGGTACGTACACGACTTACATCAATTCCGACTATGCCCGCACGCGGGGTCTTGAGATCGAGTATGACAAGCGGATCGCCAATAATTTTCACTCGACGCTATCCGGTTCCTACTCTATCGCGACCGGAAAAAGCTCCGCGTCGAATGAAGCGATCTACGACCTTGTCACGTCCGGCGTTGAAACGACCATCAAAGAGAATTATATGCCCTGGGATCGTCCCCTCCAGGCCTCGCTCAACCTGACCTACAACGTTCCCAAGAACCAGCCACTCTTCGGGTTCGCGCCGGGCGTGCTTGATGATTATTCTGTGTTCGTCAGGCTCTTTTATGAATCGGGCGAACGGTACACGCCTCTTCTTCCCGCAGGGCTGGATGACAATGGGCGCCAGCTTTATGTGACCGATTACAATAACATCGACGGCTCCGTAGGTCAGAACTGGTTCTACGTCAACCTGAACATCGACAAAAATATTGAATATCCGGGGATCAAGATCGCACTGACGTTTGAAGTGGAAAATCTTTTGAACAATAAAAATTCACAAATTATAAATGCAGTCACGGGCCGCGCGTTCGAGTACGGCGATAACACAACGGGGAACGATCCACGGTATCCCCAGTTACAGGGAACAATATCGCCGTATCCGTATAATCCAGCCCGATATCTCACCCCGCGAACGGCCAAAGTCGGGGTGGGGATACAATTTTAAACGGCCGCCGCGCTTACACTAAAGGATAAATCGATAAATACGCAACGTCGAAAATATTTTTTTGAGATACTGGCAGTCGCCGTTCTTCTCCTGCCTTTTTCCACGAGCGCTCAACTCGTCCCGAATTTAGGGGGACAGCGCGCCGGCATCTCGGCTTACCAATTCTTGAAGATCGGCGCGGACGCCCACGGGTCGTCGATGGGCCAAGCGTATGTTGCCGTCGTGAACGATGTGTCGGCGTTATTCTGGAATCCGGCAGCGCTGGTAAACTCGGAATCAAACCCCTCCATCGTCCGGGATACTGCGGCGAATTTCGATCAGCTGGCTTACCGAGGACAAGCGATATTCTCGCACACAGAATGGCTCGTCGGCGTGAAACATGAATTCTTTGGGGCGAGCTATTTCCTTACGACGAATGACGCGCTCGGTATTGCAGTGACCTCGCTCCACACCGACGACATGCCGATCACGACGGAAACTCAACCGACGGGGACCGGAAATTACTTTACGTACGGCGATGTAGCGGTCGCAGGGACCTATTCACGAAAGATGACCGACCAGTTTAGTTTCGGGGCGACGGTCCGCTATGTCCGTGAGACGATCGACGTGCTCCATATGGATGGCGTCCTTGTCGACCTTGGCACATTCTATTACCTGGGCCTCGGCACTTCGCGATTTGCCGTCGTCGTTTCGAATTTCGGAGCAAACGTTCATCCGACCGGGAGCGTCACGCGTGAAGATGGAACCACGGTCAATAACTTTCAGGCATTTTCTCCGCCGACGATGTTCCGGCTTGGATATGCCGTCGAGCCCTGGCTCGACCAGGAGAACCGCCTCACGATGTCGATACAACTTAACCATCCGAACGACAACGCGGAGAATATCGGCCTTGCGGCCGAATATGCTTATGATCGAATGTTCTTTGTCCGCGTCGGCGTGAAAAGAACCGTCGGCGAATCACTGTTCGGCGCTTCGACATCTTCCGCAGAGGATTTTGCAGCCGGCGCAGGAGTGCTTGTTCCGCTCGGCGTGACTGACGCTTCTCTCGATTATTCTTTTTCCAACTACAACGACCTTGGCGCGGTACACCGAATAACTGTCGCCGTCACATATTGACAAAATGATGAAGTTTCTTATTCCCGGTCTGGCAATGTTGTTTCTTGCAGTGGTTGGCGGATGTCAATCGCCATACGACATCAACGACCTGCCGCCAACATCCAATTTCCATTTTTCGGGAGACACGACGTATATTCAAAAGGGTGTATGGA
>DATJXA010000157.1:0-20658 GCA_035500675.1 Bacteroidota bacterium
TTAAAGCCATTAAGAAAAGAGATCCCGCGTTGGCTGAGGAAAAAATGCATATTCACATCGTTAACACCAAAAGGCTTCTTTTGAAACCGTCGACAATGGAAGAGCAGCTGTTATCGATACTCTCCAATAGCAAGTCTGCCGAAAAGGTTTCTCACGAAGCATAATGTTTTCAAAATGAAAGCGATCCGACTGAGCATTGAAATGTCATGCGCAAGCCGGTGATCTACTCGGAGTACTCATATGGATAAATTGAACGTTGCGCTTGCAGGCACGTTTCGCCCCATTTTTAAAGGGGATATGAAAAGCGTCTTGAACCGCAGCATTGATGTGATCAAGAAAAAAAGTGTTGAGATGGATTTTAACTTCATCCCGATCGCGAAGGGAATGGAAACGCTCACTGACGCTCAAGCCGTCGCCAAACAATTGACGGACGCACATGCGGATCTCATCGTGATTCAAAATTCGTCGTTCGCCGACGGGGATATGATCCTTCCTTTTTTCTCCACGTCGGCCCGACTTGCTATCTGGGCGGTCGAAGAGACAACGTCGAGCGGCCCGATCCCGCTGAATTCTTTTTGCGCAACAAATTTATACATGAGCATTGCGGGCCGATTTGCCGGCAGCTATAAGAGGCCCGTGAAGTGGCTGTACGGCGATGCGGAGTCGGAGATCTTTTCACGAAGGTTCGACACGACAATCCGGGCGCTTACCGCCGCAAAAAAGATCGCGCAATCGAAAATCCTGGTGGTGGGCGACCTTATATCGGGTTACCACGACGTTAAATTTGACGGCGATAAACTCAAAAAAATTTTCGGGATCTCGGTCGAACAAGTGGGCCTCGATGAGTTTTATGACGAATATGCCGCCGTGAAAGGGAACGGCGAAATTTCCGGAAAAGTGAACGAGATCAAAAAGGAAAGCGCACGCATTACGGTGCCCGAAGCCGATATTGCCAATTCGGCAAAAGCGGAAGTCGCGTTCCAAAACATCATCGCGCGCCATCGGGCCTCGGCGGTGACGTTCAGGTGCTGGCCGGAAGTTCCGGGGAAGATCGCATTGATGGTCTGTTCGACGATCGGACGCCTGAACCAAACCGATACTGTTGCTGCGACCGAAACCGACGTTTTGGGCGCGTTGTCGATGCTCGTATTGAAATATCTCAGCGGAAGGGAAACGGTTCTCATGGATCTGTCTGCGTGGGACCGCCAAAGTGATTCCATTTATATCTGGCACTGCGGGAACATTCCGAAGACATGGTTCGATGCCTCCGGTTTCACGCTGACGACGCATTTCAACCGCACGACGACAGGAGTCGTTCGGGAGGGAAAAATGAAATCGGGCGAAGTGACTGCATTGCGTTTCCTTGAGGATGATGCGAGCGTTTTTCTTGCCTCCGGCCGTTTCACTGACAAAGGGTCCCCTATCTACAAAGGATGCAGCGCATGGATGGATGATCTGAAGCTCAACGGTCAATCGGTGAAAAGCGACGATTATATGAACACATTGCTCGTGAATGCCATCCCGCATCATCTGGCATACGTTGACAGAGATATCACCACGGATGTGAACGAGTTTTGTGCGTGGCTGAACATCAAAATCACGCAGCCAGTGCACTACCAAGATTATCTGCAGACGCCGCGCAAGCTTTCGGAAGGGTTTAGTACATGAGGTCAGGAAATATTCTGGTTGCCCAGGGCGGAGGCCCGACCTCAGTTGTCAATTGCAGCCTCGTTGGCGTTGTGGAAGAGGCGAAGCGTTCCGGACGGAAAAAAGTCAATGGTATTATTGGCGCTGTCCATGGAATCGACGGGATCATTAATGAGCAACTGATCGATCTACGCAAAGAACCCTCTGTTACTTTGAAAGGCATACACCGAAAACCGGGTGCTGCTTTGGGATCGTGCCGGAGAAAAATGGCAGAAGACGATTACGGACGAATCATTGAAGTGTTCAGAAAATATGATGTGCGTTATTTCCTTTATATCGGCGGAAACGGTTCGATGCACACCGCGCACACATTGGATCGCCTTGCGAAAACTCTCTCGTATGGATTGACTGTGGTCGGACTTCCTAAAACAATTGACAACGATCTGGCCCATACAGATCACTGCCCCGGCTTCGGGAGCGCGGCACGGTACTACGCATCCGTAACGCGAGAAATTGGACTCGACGTTGCATCGCTGCCTCCTCCCATCTCGGTCATTGAAACACTCGGAAGAAATACCGGATGGCTGGCGGCTGCTTCTGCCCTCGCTCGTGATAAGGAAGACGACGCCCCAAACCTTATCTATTGTCCCGAGAGAGTTTTCGATCTCGAAACGTTCCTGTCGGATGTCAAAAAAATCTACGATCGGTTGGGACGTGCTGTGGTCGTGGTGAGCGAGGGGTTAAAAGATGAATCCGGTTTATATCTGGGGGGGAATAAAAACAAAGCGTCGAGAGATGGATTTGGTCGAGATCTCCCGGGCGGGGCTGCGTCCTTCCTCGCCGAGGAAATATCGAGCCGCCTTCATATCAGGGCAAGGAGCGAGAAGCCGGGGTTAGCTGCGCGGACCTCAATCGAACATGTGTCAAAGGTGGATCAACGGGAGGCATATCTTGCGGGTCAAACCGCGGCTCGCTATGCCCTGAACGGAGAGAGCGGTGTCATGATGACTCTGGAAAGAAAGCCGGGGAAAAAATATCATTGCGCGATCGGTGCTGTGCGTCTGGAAGAGGTCGCAATTGCAGAGAAAATGCTGCCAAAAAATTTCATCAATTCAAGGGGCAATGACGTCACGAACGAATTTATCGACTACTGCCGGCCGTTGATCGGAGATTCGGTGAGATCGTTCTCTTCTCTCACGAGCAGAAAATTTACAATATCCAAGAGCGATGTCTGAACTAGTAACTGCGATAAACCCGCAAGAACATAGCACGAGGTCAAGCAGCGAGATCGTAATCAATCGCCTGGGGAATGCTCTCGAGGCATTTGAATTTGGCAACCGGAACGGAATGCGGGTCACGATCTTAAATTACGGGGCAACGCTCGCAAGACTTGAATTTCCGGATCGCCAGGGCAATATCGCTGATGTGTTGTTGGGACATGACGACCTTTCGAAGTTTATCGGAGGTCGTTTTTATTTTGGCGGAACGATCGGAAGGTTTGCGAACAGAATCGCGGGCGGGAAATTTACTCTCGACGGGAAGCACTATCAATTGTCCGTCAACAATAAGGGGAACATGCTGCATGGAGGGGCGTCGGGGTTTGACAAGAAATTTTGGGAAGGAAAAATCCTCAATGGCTCCGAACAGCCGAGCGTCGAATTTTCCTATGTCAGTGCGGATGGCGAGGAAGGTTTTCCCGGCGCAGTCCGAATAACAATTGTCTATACGGTGACCGATGGGAACGAGTTAAAGATCCGATATGAGGCCGTCTCCGATCAACCCACCATTATCAATATGACAAACCATGCGTATTTCAACCTGGCGGGTGCGTGGGAAAAACAGATTGTCGACCATGTCTTGAGGATCAACGCGTCGCATTTTACGCCGACCGACGGACACTCTATCCCAACCGGAGAGATACGAAGCGTCGAAAAGACACCGATGGATTTCCGGAGGCCGACGATCATCGGCGCCGGCATCGATGCGAGCGATGAACAGCTCGCGTGGGCCGGAGGGTTTGATCACAACTGGGTCATCGACAGATTCGACGGTTCTCTCCGCGAAGCTGCCGCGCTGTTCGAGCCAACGACCGGCAGGACAATGCACGTGTTTACCGATCAGCCTGGCCTTCAATTCTATTCGGGCAATTATCTCGATGGTACTCAAGAAGGGAAGAACGGGGTCTATCATGCTAAGAGAACCGGCCTGTGCCTTGAATGTCAGCATTTTCCTAATTCTCCTAATGTGGAAAAATTTCCATCGACTGTTTTGCGTCCGGGTCGTGTGTACACACACAACACCGTCTACAAGTTTTCCATCAATTAGAAATTACTGCCATCTGAACGCATGCAATATTCAAGACTAGACCCTAACGCACATATCTCCGAAAGTTCGCGGCTGCATTTCAGTTTTCCAATCTGAGGATCATACTATGAGCGGTAAAAGTGCAGGCTATAAATTTGACGTTGGAAATTTTTTCCCTAAGGGATTATTCTACCAGATCACCGATACGCGGGTGAACGACAGAGACGCCGTCGTCGGCCATGCCAAGAAGCGCAAACGAAGGAAAAAACTAACGCGAGACGGGAAACTCATTATTCTTGCCGCCGACCATCCAGGCAGGAGAGTCACGTCGTTGAGAAATGATCCGATCGGAATGGGGGACCGCTATGAATACCTCGGCCGGGTACTGAGGGTGATCACCGATGACCGATTTGACGGCGTGATGGGAACAACCGATATGATAGAGGACATCATCGTTGTCGATTATCTCTATAAGAACAAAACGGGAAAGAGTTTTCTCGACGATAAGGTGATAACGGGATGCATGAACAGGGGCGGGCATGCAGGATCGCTCTACGAACTTGAAGATGATTTTACGTCGTTTACTCCGCAAAGTTTAAGGGCGATGAATTTAGACGGCGGGAAAATGATGTATCGGTTGGAACCTTCAGATCGCGGGTCGATCGTTACGATCCAAAAATGTGCGGCAGCCGTTACAGAATTAGCGCGATTGGGGTTGTACGCCTTCATCGAGCCTGTGACGGTCGAAGGAAGGGATAAAAATTATGCATTTAAAACCGACATCGAAACGCTTGTGAAAGACGTCGGTGCTGCAGCGGCTCTGGGCGAGACGTCGCTCAACACGTGGTTAAAAATTTCCTACAACGACAATTTTGAACGAGTGGCCCGTGCGACGACGCTGCCGATTCTGCTGCTCGGCGGACCTGCGAAGGATTCGCCCCTCGAGACCATCAAATCATTCGGACGGGCGATGAAATCGGCGCCGAACGTCCGGGGAGCGATGGTCGGCAGGAACGTCACCTTTGTGCAGAATGAAGATCCACGTGCGATAGCGTTGGCGTTGTCGATGATCGTGCACGAAGGCTACACGGAAGGTCAAGCTCTGAAATTTATTGAAACGGCGCGCGGCGAAGGGATGGATCTCTTCAACAAACATGCATGGTAACGACGGAGGTATTTGACGTATGAACCTTTGTACGCATTTGGAACTGCCATTTCCGGCCGGAAGTCTTATGAAAAGGGGGATGCAATCATTGAGCGGATTTTTACGTCGAGCGATGATCGCAAAAAAATCCGGCGGCTTGTCACTTATCATTCTCGGTCTTTTCCTTGGATCTCAATTTGCGTTCTCGCAGGGAACCGGCGAACTGACCGGAGCAGTAACGGATAAAAGCAATGACGAAGCGTTGATCGGCGCCAACATATTCCTCGAGGGCACAAGCCTCGGTATTTCAACCGACCTCGACGGTAACTATTCGATCAAAAATATTCCACCCGGCTCGTATACGGTTCGCGTCAGCTATATCGGCTACAAAACTATCGAGACGCCCATCGAGGTGAAGGCGGGAGAGAAGCATGTGCAGAATTTCATCCTTGTTGCAACAGGCGTGGAAGGAAAAGAGGTCGTCGTCACGGCGCAAGCTCAGGGGCAGAATGCCGCCATCAACCAACAACTTGCATCGGACAAGATCATCAATGTCGTCTCCGCGGCAAGGATCAAAGAGCTTCCCGACGCGAATGCGGCGGAGTCCATCGGCAGATTGCCGGGAGTCTTCCTTGTGAGAGATTATGGAGAAGGCTCAGAGGTTGCTATCCGCGGACTCGAACCGAAATATAGTAAGATCATGATCGACGGGGTAGAAATGCCGTCCAACGATGCCGGAAGTTCATCGGCGGGCGGCGACCGGGGCGTGGACATGAGCATGATCTCGTCAGATATGCTCAGCGGGATCGAGTTGTACAAAACCGTAACAGCCGATATGGATGCGGCCGTTCTCGGCGGAACCGTGAACTTTCAAATTCGAGAGGCTCACGGAACTTCATCTGGCCAGCCTCTCGTGAACCTTTCTGCTCAAGGGAGATACGACGACCTGCAAAACACGTATCATGATTACAAGTTTAGCGCAAGCGGAGAGCAAAGATTCCTCGACGATCAGCTCGGCGTCTTTGTTCTAGGAATCGCCGAGCGGAGAAATCTTACTGCGGATATATTCGGCGGGACCTACGACGTCCAAACCCACGATTATTATCATCCTGTTCCTGTCATCATGAACAACCTGAATTTGTCGTATAAGCCGACGGACAGGCACCGGTACGACGGCACAATCGTGATGGATTACCGGTGGAGCGACGGGAAAATCGATTTGATGAATGTCTTCAGCAGAAGCGACCAAACGACCCAAACGTACGGCCAAAATTACAATATTGCCGGCAACAACAACAGCATAACATACAGCACCGCCTACTACGACCCGAGGCAAAATAATATCCAAAATGTTTTGGACCTGCAACAAAACGTCCTTTTTTTCAAAATGGACGCTAAAGTTTCTCATGCGTATGCAGAGAATATCAATCCGGGGTACTGGAGCGCAACGTTCACTCAAGGGAGCGCGGGAGTGAGCGGTGTGAATCAAAAGGAAAACCCCGAGATGACCGCTCAGGATGCCTCGGCGTTCGCAAAGCTCGACAAAACGGACCTGTCCGGTTTGAGCACTAACAGCAGTTTTACGAGACAAAGAAACGTTGCGGGGAGCATTGATTTTGAAAGCGACTTTAATTTCTCCGATCTCCTTTCGGGTCAACTGAAATTCGGCGGGATGTATAAATACACGTTCAGATCTTACGATTATTCTGCCGGGAGCGGTTCGAATTTGGATAATCCTGCCGCCGGAGCCGAGGCGATACGCGCAGCGATCATTGCCGCAAACCCCTGGATGGCTCAGCCGCCTTACAACTTACGGACTAACGGTTTTGACAATCTTCCTATAGGAGTTTTCTTTAATCAATCGAGCAGCTTTGGCAAGTTCCTTGGCGGCAGTTATACATTGCTCGGCCGTCCGACAAACCTCGGTTTGGTATCGAACGTAATAAATCAAATCATCGTATCTCAGGTCGGCAACGGGGCGTCAACGGGAAATTATTATGCTCCGGATGAAAAAGCGGACATTGCCGACGACTATTCGGGAAATGAAGATCTGAACGCGATGTATATCATGTCGACAATACATGTCGGGGACGAAATTACATTCATCCCGGGTGTCCGGTATCAAGGACTTCAGACACATTATACTGCTGCGTACATCCCGTATTGGGGCGCTGTGAACACATATCCATTTTCGTTTACCCATACCGACACCACTGTCACGCGGTACCATGGATACTGGTTGCCCGACGCAAGTTTGCGGTACAAACCGTTAACATGGCTTGATACGAGGATCTCTTACACAAATACGCTCTCGTATCCGGATTTCAGCTACATCGTCCCGGAAACCCACATCAACAGTTCAGTGACCCCTGGGATAGTGGAGCAATGGAACAACGTCAATTTGAAACCTGCCAGATCTCAGAATTTTGATCTCTCGTTGTCGTTGTATAACAACGAGATCGGTCTATTTACCGTCGCCCCTTTTTTAAAACGGATCGATGACTTCATTTTTACTTATGGCGGCTTCGGTATCACGAACCCTGCTATTTATCCTCTTCCTGCGTCGACGAAAAATTATACTCTGTCCAATACGCAGATCAATAATCCCAATCGCGTCGACTTATACGGAACCGAATTTGATTGGCAAACGCACTTTTGGTATCTCCCCTCTGTTCTAAGCGGGCTCGTGCTCAATACGAATTACACGCATATTTTTTCGCAGGCAAAGTATCCGATACATTTTTCGGAAACAGTCGGCCAGTTCCCGAATTTCCGGACGCTTGAGGTCGATACTTTTTATACAGCAAGGCTGATCGACCAACCCGCCAACATTATCAACCTGACGCTTGGTTATGACTATAAGGGATTCTCTCTGCAGGTTTCGATGATCTATCAAGCGGACGTATTCGATGGGACCGCCTTCTGGCCTCAGCTGCGCAAATCCAAATCCACGTATCGACGGTGGGATCTTGCGGGGAAACAGGCATTGCCATGGGAAGGACTGGAATTGTTCTTCGATGTGAATAATCTCAACAGCGAGGCTGATATCAGCGTGGTTCAGGGGACTGGATTTCCTTCCAGCGACGACTCATACGGTGCAACAGCAGATTTTGGCTTACGGTGGAAGTTTTGATGTCCTTTGAGTGGAAACAGGTTTGAATAATGAATAGCGGGGCGAACAGAAGCGGACGAAGAGAAGAGAAATCAACATGTGCAACATATCAATCTAATCAACCCAATATTTAACCAACAGAAAGGACGTGCATCATGAAACCCACGTTCGCAACCATGTTTCTTGTTGCATTAACGATAGCGTTGCTAGCGCCGACGCATTCGAGTGCACAGCCGCCTGACACGGTCATCGTTTATGCAAACGCGCCCGGCTCGGGCGGACCCACGATCGAACAATTTATCGGGGGGGACACGACCGCTGCGGGTGTGCAGAACAATCATGTTTACGTTCTGCAGCAGACCGGGTCTGTTATCGATACACCGTATTACTACCAGGCCGCTTTGTACCCCAAAGGGGATATCACGATCATCGGAAAAACCAACCCGGCGACCGGCATGCCTCCTGTTATCCAGCCTTGGAAACTGCTCAACAACACAGCGCCATCGAATTTCATCATCATGAACAAACCTGGAACGATTACGCTGAAGAATTTGTACTTCCTTGGCCAGCGTATCGATTCCGTTCAGGCGACGGCGAATCTTATGAATATTTCCGGATCTCCCGACAAAATTATCATGGACCATTGCGTGATCGATAATGCGAACGGCACTGTCATGAATTTTACAGGGACCGGCGGAAGCGTTTTTGTGACCAACTGCGAAATGAGGAATGTCTCCAACCAGTTTTGGAGATCCGGTGTTCTCATGTGGGAAAACAGCCCGAATGCAATGGACACTGTTGTCATGCAGAATAATACATTTTTCCTTCTTGGCAGGTCGATCATCGGCGGGCCATATCCGTTCCAATATTTCGTCTTGAACCATAACACAGTGTTTTTGAGCAGCGATGCGGCGCTGAATTCAACGCACCAGATTAACGCGACGATCACGAACAATGTTTTTTACGGCGTGGACGCGCACGGGATAGACTCCACTTCGGTGGTTGGCCCTCCGGGACCCGGGAATGATGCACACCAGCCGTACGGCGTTATCATGACCGATTCGCTGAAAGGATACGAGACTATTTATGGGATCACCGAGCAAGACAGAAACGTGGCCGTGTCGAACAACGCTTATTTTTGGCCTCAAGGCTTGCTTGACATGTGGAAGACCATCAACGACACCGCGACAACCTGGTACATCGCTCGACCGAC
This sequence comes from Bacteroidota bacterium, assembly GCA_035500675.1. Lineage (GTDB taxonomy): Bacteria > Bacteroidota > Ignavibacteria > UBA10030 > UBA8401 > JAGVPT01. The sequence continues at coordinate 9,421 of DATJXA010000157.1, forward strand.
ATGGATGAATCCACAAACCGCTTCAATGTTTGGCAATCCGACCGGTTGGCCTGGATTCGTCGCCGCAAACAATGATAGTGTTGATCCCGGATTCGACGCGTCGTTGGTCAGTACTTCAGTGACCAATTTGGTGCAATTCGAAGAACTTGTCGGATGGCAAACTCCGTTCGGTCCGTGGAAAGATGCAGGGGCGTTCCGCTGGTGGCAACTCTGGACGAATCCCTATCCCGGACACGTGTTTGATAGAGTTCCTGCCGGATGGAATAGCTGGTCCAAAGGGTATCCAGTACCCGAAAATCTACGCTATTCCAATACTTTGCTTCAGCATGCGGGCACGGACGGCCTCGCGCTCGGAGACCTCAATTGGTTCCCTGAGCAGGTAACGGACGTCCAGAGCAAGGGCAATCCGATCCCGTCCACATTCAACCTTGGCAACAACTATCCAAATCCGTTTAACCCGACGACGAGCATCAAGGTAAGCCTGGACCGGTCGGGGGTCATGAGCCTGCAGGTGTATAACGTCCTTGGGCAATTGGTGAGCGTAGTCGAGGAAGGCTACAAGCCGGCTGGGCAATACACGTTCAACGTCAGCATGGACAAATTTGCCAGCGGCGTTTATTTCTACACGTTGCGGCAAGGCAGCAACATTGCGACGAAAAAAATGATTCTTATGAAATAATTCCTCGTCTCTGTGTGAACGGAGTTCGCTTTCTCCGTTCACACAAGCGTATTTGAGATCGAGGCCATGGAAAGGCTGAATGCCATTGAAGCGTTTTGGAGCAATCGTTCATGTTTTGATTTTGACCGCCGGTGTCGTATTCGCGCAATCGCCAGTCACGCTTTCGATCAATACCCAGACTCCCGGATACGCAATTCCTGATGACTTCAGCGGCATCAGTCTTGAGATGGGTGCGCTAAAGAGCGGGAACAGCGGAACGCCGGGGTACATGTTCGATGACACGACGGTGTTCCCGGCCCCCTCGCATAAGCAAGTGCTGACACTTTTTCTTCAACTCGGTCTTAAGCACGTGCGAGTCGGGGGAGGTTCGGTAGACCAAAATATTGTCCCTGCAAATGCCGACATCGACGCCTTTTTCCGGTTCGTTAAGCTCGCCGGAGTGAAGGTCGCATACTCGGTGCGACTGCTCAACGGGAACATTACGGATGATACGAACATCGTAAAGTACGTTTGGAGTAACTATCAGCAGTACATTGATTGTTTTTCTATCGGCAACGAGCCGGACTTTCATTCCTATCATAATTCCGACCCGGAGATCTTTGAAGCAACCTCCGGTGTGACAGGGTCGGCGTATCCCTCGTATGTTGCAAAGTGGAATCGATTTGCTGCAGCTATTACGACAGCTGTTCCGGATGCAAAGCTGAGCGGCCCCGACACTGGCAGTAATTATCCGGCATCCGGAGGGACGAATACATCATACAACGGTAAAACCTGGACCGCCAATTTTGCGGCTGATGAGTCGAGCTCTGGATTCGTGAAGTCCGTCTATTTTCATAATTACGTAGGTCAGAGCGCTTCCGGTTCTAATCAACTGATGATCGATAACATGCTCTCTACCACGTGGGTGTCTTCGAATTATCCGACACTCTACAACGCAAGCGGAGCGACCGCAACATCTGATGGATTGTTATTCAGACTCACCGAATCCAACAGCTACAGCGGTGCGGTAAAAGGCGCCAGCAATAGTTTTGCTACCGCTTTGTTTGCGCTGGATTACATGCATTGGTGGGCGGAGCACGGCGCTGAAGGAGTTAATTTCCATAACAAACAGTGGGTTGGGAACGGACCCATTTATATAGATGGAAACCTTAGCTATCAAGTGTATCCGGTCGGATACGGAATTAAGGCATTCGATCTCGGAGGGCACGGCAGTGTAGGTACGACAACCATTACGAATCCCGACGGGCTCAATCTTACAGCCTATGCTGTGCAAGACACGGGCAGTCTTTATGTCACCGTAATTAACAAAGAGCATAACGCCGGCGCCAGGGCTGCGACCGTGACAATTTCAGCGGAGGGTTTTTCCAGGAACGCAAAGGTTGTCTTTCTGAAATCTCCGACCGGAGTTTTCGATACGAGCGGGGTGACACTTGGAGGCGCGCCTATCACAAATTCAGGACCCTGGCAGGGAGTGTGGCAGCCGATTGATTCCGTACGATCGGGGAATTGTTACATCACAGTACCCGCATCGACTGCGGCGGTCGTAAAGATCGATGCCGGAGTGACTTCGGTCCCGAAGGAAACGCTTCAACCGGATCAATACGAATTATTCCAGAACTACCCCAATCCGTTCAATCCTTCAACCGTGATTACTTATCGGCTGCCGGCGGCAAGTCAGGTCCGCATAAAAATTTTCGACGCTCTCGGCAGAGAAGTTTCGGATCTAATCGATCAACGTCAGACCGCTGGAGAGCATTCGGTCACTTTCAATGCACAAGGGTTTGGAAGCGGGGTGTATTTTTGCCGCTTTATGGCCGGGAGCTATAACGCCACTATGAAAATGGTGCTACTCAAATAACGGAATTGTTATGTCCTCTCACCGGAGGCTTGCCGTGCAATGTTTTTGGTCGAATGAATACAATTGGTGGCCCTGAAGCACCCACTCATTGAAGTTCATAATCCTATCACTCTTGCAATTATCATCGGCTTAGAACTGTATGCGATCGAAAGCCAGCAATCACAACAAACTAGTCATGGAGGAAAAAATGAAGAGCAATACAGTTTTTCGAACGGACTCCCTCTTTGTTTTCCGGGCAGTCTCAGCGGTCATCGTGTTTGTGTCCCTTGTCGCGCTTACAAGTGCGCCAGCGGTTGCCCAAAAGGTTTTTTCCGCTCCCGCATCGTATGCTTCAGCCGCCATCGACGCAAGCGGAAACCTGTGGGTCTGGAGCTACGATCAGTATACGCATGTTGGAACAAGTACTGCCGCACCCCCGAGCGGCACGGTCCCGAAAGATTCCACGCCGGTCATGGTTGCGTTTCCGAGCGGGGTGACGGCTTGGACGACCGTCGCCACAGGGCAAACTCATGTCGTCGCCCTCGGCAATGACGGAAACCTTTATTCATGGGGTTTCAACAATGATGGGCAACTGGGAGATAGTACGACGACGAACGAAGCGACCCCGGTGATGGTCCATAAGCCGACGGGCGTGACGGGTTGGACGGCGGTAGCATGCGGTGCATTCCACAACGTTGCGATCGACAATAGCGGTAACGTCTATGCATGGGGGCTTAACAGCCAAGGGCAATTGGGAGACAGTTCACTTACAAATAAGATTGCTCCTACCGAGGTGACCTTGCCGACGACGGTGACGGCAGTATCTGCAACGAACAATACCTGTATGGCTCTTGGATCTGACGGCAAAATATACGCATGGGGAAAAAATGGCAACGGTCAATTAGGAGACAGCACAACGATAGACCATTACTCCACAATCGGAACGGTCCACATTCCCGTTGGCGTTACCGTTGCGTCGATAGCATCCGGCAACTTTTTTAATACATGCCTTGGCACCGACGGAAATATTTACGCGTGGGGTCAGGGAAACAACGGCCAGATAGGAAACGGCAGCACAAGCCCTTCTAATGTCCTCGCTGTTACGGTGGCGAACAAGCCCAGTGGTGTCACGAGCTGGAAGAAATACGCATGTGGCGCAAGTTTCGTTCTTGCGATTGCCAACAACGATACGCTGTACGGCTGGGGATTCGGCGGCACGGGGGAATTGGGCAACGGCTCGACAACGAGCAATAATACGACACCGGTAAAAGTAAGTTTGGCAGGGGGTGTGACGGCCGTTAATGTGGCTGGCGGTCATAACCATGGATTTATCGTCGATCAAAATAATAATGTGTATGCCTGGGGAAGGAACATTGAAGGAGAGACGGGCAGCAACACGACAGTATCCCCGAAAACAACTCCCGTGCAGGTTGTCGGCTTAGGCGGAACAGGGAATTTGGTGTTGCCGGTGGAGATGACCTCGTTTTCGGCCGAAACACAATCGAACACAGTCGTCCTCGACTGGCAGACAAAGACCGAAGTCAACAACGCCGGGTTCAATGTCCTTCGACAGGATCCGAATTCTTCATCGTATAAGCTCATTGCGAGTTATTCGACGACCGTTTCCCTGAAAGGCATGGGGTTCAGCTCATCCGGCAGAAAATATATCTTTACGGACACCGATGTCCACACTGCCAGTACGTACTCATACAAAATACAGAGTGTCTCATCGGACGGCATTACAAAAGATTATAGTCCGATTTCAGTGACAGTCGACGTTCCGAAGAGTTTCACGGTCGGTCAGAACTATCCCAATCCGTTCAACCCCTCAACGACGATCAGTTACGATATTCCGACGACGGGCAAAGTTGTTTTGAAGATCTATGATATCCTTGGTCAACAGGTCAGGACCTTAGTGGATGAGATTCAAGCGCCCGGAAGCTATAAGGCTGTATGGAATGGTGATACTAACTCTGGAGAGAAAGTTGGCAGCGGCGTGTATTTCTACGACGTCACATTCCAGAATGGGACACGCTTTGTCAAGAAAATGACTCTGATGAAATAACGGGAACGAATTGTGTTTTTTTGGCAATGGCGGACCTCGCTGGTTTAGTTCAATCGGCGACGGTATGCCATAAAGATGCCGGATATCTTTTGATATCTGCAACATTCATAAGAACAATTTAGGAAGAGGGGCAAGAAGGTATTCGGCATCTTTTTTTCTATCCCGGACGTTTATGATGCGGATGGAATTTGGCAACCCATCGGCATGGCGAAATATCTTATACAAGGAGTGAACAATGAAGCAAAATATACGAGAATGCAAGACCAGGCTATCTGCTTCGAGGGCACGTGCTATAGCGGCGCTCTTTTTTTTAGCGATGTGTTTCGAACCCCTTTTATCGCAGACAGTGACCTCAAGCGGCCAATCGTATGCATCCTATGAGATCGACACAAACGGAAAACTTCATGCGTGGGGGTTTGATCAATATCTTCATCCTGTTTTTGTGCTATCCCAGACCGCGGGCTCCCCGATTGTCCAGGACTCGATGCCCGTCACAGTCGCGTTCCCGACCGGTGTAACCGGATGGGTGGCGGTAGCGACAGGTAAAGGTCATACATTGGCGATCGCGAATGACGGGAATCTTTATGCGTGGGGCGTGAATAACTACGGGCAATTAGGCAATGGAACGACCCTCAACGATTCTGTCCCTACGCTAGTGCCAAAACCGGCGGGGGTAAACAGTTGGAACGCAATCGCGGCCGGTTCATTTTTTAGTTATGCATTATGCGATGACGGCAATATTTACTCATGGGGATTTAACAGCTTTGGGCAGCTTGGGAACGGTGCAAACGACGGCGGAAACAACGCAACGGCCACACATCCGACTCCGACAGCAATTATGAAACCTGCAAGTGTGTCAAGCTGGACGGCTGTTGCGGCGGGAGACAACTTTGGCTTGGCCATTGCAAATAACGACAGTCTTTATTCTTGGGGGCGGAATATCAACGGCCAATTGGGCCAGGGCAATACGAACGATTATTCGGTTCCTACAGGAGTTGCCTTCCCGAGCGGTGTGACCGGCTGGACGAAGGTCTACGGCGGAGCCTTTTATTCAATGGCGCTGGGCAATGATAGCAACCTCTACGGCTCTGGGTCGAACGGTAACGGTCAATTAGGTGATGCCAGCACAACCCAGCGAACATCGTTTGTTCTCAGTGCGAAACCTTCAGGAGTGACGAGTTGGAAGTCGATTGTGTGCGGCGCAAGTTTTACGTTGGCAATTGGCAGTGATGATAGCCTCTACGCGTGGGGATTTAACGGTACGGATGAACTTGGCTCTGCGACGGGTAACAGCAATAATGTTGCAGCCGTTAAAGTCGGCCTTCCTTCGGGCATCCATGCAACGGCGGTGGCTGCAGGCCATAATCACGGCTTTGCCGTTGCGAGTAATGGATACGCGTACTCATGGGGAAGGAATAACGAGGGCGAACTGGGCATCAACAGTACGTCCAACAGCGGCACAAACACAATCGTGAATGTTGGAAAAATCTTCGGTTTAGTTCCGGTGGCGCCGGAAACGCCGGCTCTTTTATCGCCGGCAAACAATGCCAGCAATCAGCCGACCACGTTGTCACTAACCTGGAGCAAATCTCCTCATGCCGCCGGGTATCAGTGCCAGCTTTCGCTCGATTCGACGTTTGCGACGAACCTTCTCGTCAATGATTCGACTCTGACCGATACAACTAAAGCGGCGCCTACCCTTGGAACGAGCACAACATATTTCTGGCGAGTACGATCCTATAACAACGGAGTGCTGAGCGCATTTTCCTCCGTCAACAAATTTGCAACGGTTGTTCAGGCGCCCGCCGTTCCGTCGCTTATAGCGCCGGTCACGAATGCCGTAAATCAACCCGCCAAAGACACGTTGAAATGCAGTTCCGCCTCCGGCGCATCACAATACCACTGGCAAGTGTCGACCGCTTCCAACTTTGCCTCATTCGTTGTCAATGATTCTACGACGGATACGATGAGGATAGTGAATCTGACGGGCGGCACAAAGTACTATTGGCAAGTGCAAGCAGTCAACCCCGGCGGAACAAGCGCGTATGCGGGTCCGGATTCGTTCACAGTTATGACTGCTCCATCGGTTTCGCCTGCTCTTTTATCGCCGGCAAACAATGCAACAAATCAACGGGCGGACACTCTTGTCTTCAAGTGGAACCGCGGTTCGCTGGCTTCCGGCTATGAATGTCAGGTCTCGTTGGGTGTATCGTTCTCTTCGGTTGTCGCAACGAAAGATTCAACGACCGATACAACGTTTACGTTGACGTCATTACAGAATCTTCAACAATATTACTGGCGCGTACGCTCGTTTAATATAGGCGGCACGGGGCCTTTCTCCGCGATAGATTCGTTTACGACAATTGTCGCCGGCCCGGGACGGCCCCGCATCATTTCACCGACCGGCGTCCAAAACGTTCCGAGGAAGACGACGTTCCAATGGAATGCCGCGCTGAGAGCGACCGGCTACCATCTTCAGGTCGCGACCGACGCAGGGTTTACGGCGGTCGCTTTCGACAGTACGGTTGTCGATACTACCGTGCAACTGTCTACACCTCTTGCGGCAAGTACGCAATACACTTGGCACGTAAGCGCAGTGAATGCGGGCGGCGCAAGCACATACTCGTTGGCAGGTACCTTTACTACAGGAACTCTTTTGAATGTCCAAAACGGAACGGACCTCCTTCCTAAAGAGTTCACCTTGAATCAAAATTATCCAAACCCGTTCAATCCCTCAACGAGGATCGACTACAGCTTGCCAAAAGCCCAATTCGTGACGTTGAAAGTCTACAATGTCTTGGGTCAGGAAGTCGCAACTCTGGTGAACGGACGACAGGAGGCTGGATATTATCAGACTGAATTCCGGGCAAACGGCCTTGTGAGCGGAGTCTACTTCTATCTTTTAAGGACGGAAGAATTCAGTTCAGTCCATAAAATGTTGCTTTTAAAATAGTCATCGCGAAGTTCGGACAGCATCTGTGTGAGTGTCCGATCCGGAAGAGCCGATGTAGGTTACGAAAGCCGCTATGAAGAGTATGTATTGTTCTTCATAGCGGACTTTCGAGTTGCTCGGTCACATTTTATTCATGAGTGAAAGGCCGGCTTCTCGAGAAGGCTTTTGATCCCTCGATCCAGCATCAACGCTTTTTACGCCATTCCTATCGGCATCGGCCGTTTTGAAAACCTGCATTCGTTTGACGCCCACGTCGTACGCAGATCCTTGCAACTGGCAACGTAAGGCAATAGTATCGGTGCAGATGGGAAAATAAGTACGTACAATAACACTATGTCCGATTTTCAAAAAAATCCGTTTGTCGATGTCCGTTGCGACGCGAAAGTCTGTATCGGATGGGAGCAGATCGGTTCTCAAGTGAGCGCCGCATGCTCGAATATTCCGAAGAAGAAAAAAATTATTCTCCTCGAGCTCTACCAGGGGACGTTTGAAGACGAGATCGTGAATGAATTTTGTAAGGCATTAGAGCCGGGCGTTATTGTAAGGACGAAAGATCTCTACTGGGAGGAGTCGAAAATTCGGGATGTGGTCCATCCCGATGTGACCGATGATCGTATTTTCGGCCATTTGACTCGGCTGACGATCGACGCTTTTTTCGACCCGGGAAAGCTGGAAACTGCAAGACGGGAAATTTCATCGACGAAAAGCGGAATAGTGCTTATCGCCGGGACGGGGGCTTCAACCGTTGCGCTCGAACACGATCTGCTCATTTATGCCGATATGGCTCGGTGGGAGATACAACTGCGTATGCGCAGGCATGAAGTGGGAAGCATCGGGTTGAACAATAAAGACATACCAGACTGGAATCTTCTCTATAAACAGGGATATTTTGTCGACTGGAGGGTCTGCGACAAAATAAAAAAAGAACTTATGAACCGGTGGGACTTTTTTCTCGACACCAACACGAGGGAGCAGCCAAAGTTGGTCGAGGGGAGGGCGGTTCGTGAAGGCTTACGTCAATGTTTCACTCGCCCGTTCAGCGTCGTACCATTTTTTGATCCCGGGCCGTGGGGAGGCCAGTGGTTGAAACGTGTGTGCGATCTTGATCCTTCAGTAAACAACTACGCATGGTGTTTCAATTGTGTCCCCGAAGAAAATAGTTTGTTGCTTAAAATTGACAACTCCGTCATTGAGATCCCTGCCATCGATTTGGTATTCTTCAACCCCCAGCTCCTCCTCGGTAACGCAGTCTACGAACGATTCGGAGACGAATTTCCTATCCGCTTCGATTATCTCGATACGATGGATGGCGGCAACCTCAGTTTGCAGGTTCATCCGCTTACCGCATACATCCGGGAGCAATTCGGACTCGATTATACCCAGGATGAAAGCTATTACCTCATGGATGCAAAACCGGGGTCGGTCGTGTACTTGGGGCTGAAGGAAGGCGTCGATGCCGCCGGAATGATCCATGACCTTGAAGAGGCCCAAAAACGTAAAACGGCATTCGACGCCGACAAATTCGTGCAGACCTGGCCGGTAAAGAAACACGACCATTTTTTAATTCCGGCCGGCACGGTCCATTGTTCGGGAAAAGACAGCGTTGTCCTGGAAATCAGCGCGACGCCGTACATTTTTACCTTCAAGCTGTGGGACTGGGGAAGGCTCGGGCTCGACGGAGTTCCGCGCCCGATCAACATCGAACACGGCAAGCGAGTCATTCAATGGGATCGGACCGCATCGTGGACCGGTAAGAATCTGGTCAATCGGATAGAAAAAATTGCCGAAGGTGACGGATGGGTAGAAGAAAGAACCGGGCTTCACGAGAAGGAGTTTATCGAAACGCGACGCCACTGGTTCACTAAAAAAATCATTCATAACACCGGCGATGGAGTAAATGTTCTCACTCTTGTCGAAGGAAAGGAAGTTGTCGTTGAAAGTCCGTCCGGGGCGTTTGACCCGTTCATTGTTCACTACGCCGAGACGTTCATCGTTCCGGCGTGTATCGGAGATTATTCGGTGACACCGTTTGGCACGAGCGAAGGGAAACAGTGCGGGACGATTAAGGCGTACGTAAGAACGCAGGTTTAATTCCATCCCCCGATTTTGACGCGTGCCGGCGACCGTATGGCTGAGGACGCTGTCGACAAAGTCATGACAAGAACGTTCATTTTTCTTTTGATAGGGTCAATTGCCGTCGGGATTCCTTTGCGGATCGAAGCGGGGACCGTCTCTGACGCTATCGGGAAGGACATCGTCGAATTGGCCCAGCTTCCTGCCGTTGAAAAAGTAAACGGAAGAACGTTCTATGTGCTTCGGGTGAAAATTACCAATGCCGGCCAAGACACTTCAGCCGAAGTTGCCTTGAACGAGAATTCCGAAGCACACGTCCTTCTCACAGCCGGGAACAATTCTTTTGTCTTCACCGTACCGGAGGTGCGGGGTGAAGAAATTATTGCCGCACGAATAAGAGTCGGCGCTAACATCATCGAGAAAAATATCATTCTGAAACCTGTGCGCGATTGGTCTCTCTATCTTGTTCAACATACGCACACCGATATCGGATATGCTGAACCGCAGAGCGATATCGACCCGAAACAGCTTCGTTATATTGACGACGCGTTAGACTACTGCGATATCACCGATGCATACCCTGATGCCGCGAAGTTTCGGTGGACGTGTGAGACGGCGTGGGCAGTTGCGGAATACCTCCGTGTCCGTCCGAAGGTTCAGGTCGAGAGGCTGCTTCGTAGAATCAAGGTTGGCCGAATTGCCGTGACGGGGTTGTATCTCAACATGTCTGACATGTACGATGAATCGACGCTGTCTATGCTGCTGAAAAATGTACACGATCTCAAGAATGCCGGCATCGAAATACACACTGCCATACAGGATGACGTCAACGGCGTGCCATGGTGCCTTGCAGATTATCTGCCATCTGCCGGGATACGCTATTTGAGCGTTGGGGAGAATGAGGCTCACGCCCGGAGGCCTTTTTCCATGCCGACGCTCTTTTGGTGGGAATCGCCGTCTGGCAGTAAAATTCTCACTTACCGCGGGGAGCATTATCATTGGGGGAATAAACTCGGCGTACTTACAGATGAACCGAGCAGATTTCAGAATGCCGTACTGGACACTTTGAATGACCTGCAGAAAAGGGGGTATCCGCTCGACAGGCTCCTGATCCAGTTCAGCGGTTATTTGACCGATGATTCGCCCCCCTCAATCAAAGCGTGTGAGTTGGTAAAAGAATGGAACGAGAGATTTGTGTATCCACATCTGAGGCTTGCAACGATCGACGAGTTTTTTGCATCGTTGGAAAAAAGCTCTGCGGGCGCAATTCCCACATACCGCCTTGCGTGGCCTGATTGGTGGACTGACGGGTTCGGTTCCTGTGCACTGGAGACGGCGTTCATGAGGAATACTCAAGCGGAATTCATCGCGAATCAGGGATTGATGGCGATGGCGAAACTCCTTGGGGCTGATATCACACCGGATGCATTGCGGACGGTGAACGCCATCAACGAGAATATTGCGTTCTACGATGAACACACCTTTGGCGCATCCGAAAGCGTGCGGAGGCCGCTTAACCTCAATACAACGGTGCAATGGGATGAAAAGAGCTCCTTTGCATGGACAGCCGTGAAGGAAAACGGGGAACTGCGGGAGAGAGTGCTGGGGCTTCTCTGTCAGTTCTTGCCGAA
>DATJXA010000158.1:0-2878 GCA_035500675.1 Bacteroidota bacterium
TCTTCATTTTTGCTTCGGAGACTCGCGCCTTGAGCAGTGACTCTTGCGGACCTCCACCGACCAAAACCAATTGGGCTGAAATACCGGGGTCGAGGGTAGAAAACGCCTCCAACAAATACGTGAGCCCTTTTTCTTCAGAGAGCCGACCGACGAACAGCGCGACCCTTTTTCCAGCGATGCGGTATCGGTCTAACAGTTCCTTTTTTTCTGCGTCGGTCACATGCTTGTTGAATAAAGAGTTGTCGGTCACATTCCAGGAGTGGAACAGTTTTGCACGATCGACCCCCAGCCCTGTCAAATATCCGTCGACATGATAGCCGTACGTGACGATGGCGTCGGATTTTCGGTATATCAATCGGACGAGCGGAAAAGTGAGAAAATGGAAGAACGTTTGGGGATGGAACCAGAGGTTCGTCCAGAGGATAAACGGGATCCCGCGGGCTTTCGCGATGATGAATGAGGCTAATAATTCAAACCTTCCGTTAATGCTCTGAATAATGACGTCGTACTTTCCTTTAAGCAGTTCGATGACAAGTGGAACATTTATTCTGATCGTAGAAGTCAATGATATTCCTCTTGTTCGTTTCCAAACAAATCGCCCCATGGAAACGGTGTTTCTCTTTTCAATCCACGATTCATTTCCCTCAGAAAAAAAATAAAACACGACGTCGTGGTTCTTGGCGAATTCTTCGAACGTTTTTTTGTGGAAGTGTGCGGCGATATTCGTGATAAACGCGACTTTCATGATCGTTGAGCAAAATTCGAGGATGAGCGGATCAAAAAATGAGTTTTCGCAAGGAAGGCGTCGGCAAGCCTCGAAATTATTGGCGAAGTCCAGAATTATTCATTGTTCTTGACCGCGATATAGGATTTAGGCAAAAACATAAAGCGCTCGACAATGACACCGCACCCAGGAAACAACGCTTTGAATTCCTTCTGAGACAATAATCTTCGTTCTGCGAGGAACGCGTCAATAAATTCCTGGGAAGGTCTTGTGAGAAGTCCCCACACGGTAAAATTTCTCATCATTTTGGATTGCCACGATAACGGCAGCCAATGGATAAACGGCGTGATGACATGGGGCTCGATAAAAAATTCTTTTGCCGGGGTTTGAACGTAAATACGCTTGCCGATACGCAGGATCTCCTTTGCAAATTGCTTTTGGTTCTCCCAGGTGTGAAGATGCTCGATCACGGAATTTGAGTATGCGATTTCCACCGAGAGGTCGCCGTCCTTTAAATGCAGCGCATTGCCGGCTTCAAACGTAAAATTTTCCAGCCCATCGTCCCATTCAACCGGCTTCGAAAGGTTGAGAACCCGGACGTGCGGTTTTACTTTGAGAAATTGCCAGTTGATCTGGCTGCCGCCAACATCGAGAATATGCGTCTCGTCGGAGAGATGAAATTCCTCCTCAAACTTTCGCATCCTCTTCTTTCTGAAATAACGAAAGAAGATTTTGTAGACGCTATGGATATTCATGGGAAGAGACCCCTTGACTCTCTATGCGCAGAACGCGCACCGAAGAAACGGCCGCCGCTAAGACAACGAGTTAATAATTTCCTTCCATTGCCGATTGAAATAAGGGAGGGTGAATTTCTCGTTACGGACGTACGCTTGTGCCTTGTCGGCATACTGTTCTCGATTTTCGATAACGTGGTCGATCGCTCGTTCATACCTCGTCAAATCGTAGCATAAATATTGGCCCGAGTTCACGAGGAGTTCCCCGCTTCCTGCAATTCCAGTTCCTATTACCGGAGTTCTCATAAGCAAAGATTCGTGCGCAACCCTGTTCCAGCCTTCGGAGAAACGGGAGACGCAAAGGGACACGTCGCAGGCGTAGAGGAGCTTCAAGTATGTGGCGTAATCCCCCGAGAAACACATCACCGGGATATCCGGTTCTTTTTCTCCCGACCCCACGAGAAAATATTTGTCGTATTTGCCGAGCGCTTCGTAGATATCCATAGCGCCTTTTGCGCGGGTGACACCGCCGATATAGACCAACGTTCTGCCGTCTACAGGCAGGCCAAGATCGCGCCGCACCTTCATCCGATCGCCCAAGTGGTCTGCGCTTACTGGAAGGTGGAACGGTGTATACGAGACGACAATATTTTTAAACGGGAATGATGCAAAAAAAGCTCTCCAGTATTCTCCGAGGACGACAACAACGTCAACCACCGATGCAAGGCGAAGAACTCTTTCTTGATATTTCCGATGGAGCCATTTTACTCTTCCTGCCGCGGGGTTAAAGTGATGCAGGATCAGAACTTTCTTCTTATGATGCTTTAAATTAACGAGTGGAAGAGATCCGGAGTTGAAGAGAGTGACGTCTGCATCCGGCCGGTGATTCCATAAATAGGGGATCTTACTGGGAAAGGTTCCGGGAATCCATTTGCTCCTGACAATTTCATGCCAGACTACGGTATGTTCTTCGCGCAAAGCCTCCAGCACCATTCTTTCATGAAGGGCGCCGCCGTACCGAGCATCCGAGATTCCATAGTATGCGATTTTCATTGTAGTGGTGTCGTATGCCTTAGAACGGACCCTCTTGCATTAAGGATGGGGGAGCATCAAAGCGCTCCCGTTTCTATCACGCGCAAGGAATCCGGCTACCTGCTCACGATGTTTTTTTAATTGATATGCCTGAATTCCGACCCAACCGACGAGGAACCAGATTGGGAGCGATGCCTCGAGGTTATCATTGAGATATTGCGTCAATGCAACGACAAAATATCCTATGCCGACCGCGAGCGCAGTAAACGAGAGAATGGAAATTGGCGCAGAACGGCTCTGTCGGTTAAGCCGAGCTGAGCGGACCCAGGAAAAAATGATCATTGCCATCCACGCAATTCCCCCAAAAATTCCCATATTCCCAACAACG
>DATJXA010000159.1:0-5282 GCA_035500675.1 Bacteroidota bacterium
CCGTGCGTGCCGGTATTCCCGTATTCGTCAAAGAATTTTGCCCATTTGGATTCGGTCCTGACTTTCCGCATGATTCTCTTTCCCTTGGTCGGCCACCAGAGATAATCATGATAGAAATAAGAGCCAAAAACGAACCCGTAGACAAGAGGAGTGTGGAAGAAAAGCTTTTGAATCGACTTAAGCGGGCCGAACCAGAAAAAATCGCCCGCAAGACTTGCCATGTTATCGCCCACGCTGAAACCGAAGTTCACCGCGGAAATATCCTCTCCCACTACTTCAATCTCCTTCGGGTCGGCGCATCCGAGCTTATCCTCGTGAGCAAGGCGCAAGTACTTGATGCTCAGCGGATCGAAGCCCATCATCTTAGCGGCTACCGCGTCGATCGCAACTTGATCGGAGCTTGCCAGGATGTAATCTTTTTCGACAGGGATCATCGTGCGCGGCCCCGGACCGTTGCCGCACAGCGTGCCGTCCATGACGGCAAATATTCCGGGATGGATTTCTTTCTGAATTGCGAGGAGGTCGACGAGAGTCTCATGGATCCATGAATGGGTGTAGTGGCGGCGAGTATTGAGAAGTCCGCCGAACGCATTCTTCATTGCGCCCGTCGTCGTTGTGTAGATATGCGTCTTGACCGTCGGGAGATGAACGATGTTCTTGCCGATAAAGTAATCGGGGATATGAATTCCATGTGGATAGATCTTATCGAGCGCATGCATCCGCGCTTTCGGTTCGTAACGAATCCATTTGATCTCATCGGCGTTGAAGTTGTAGCGTTCCTCGATGCCATATTTGGCATAGAGCGGCGAGAGTTTGTTCATCTTCTCTCCGCGGTACGGGTCGGTCACAACGGTATTATTGTGCACTGAAACTAGGTCCGCAAAGCCGCTATTCTTGAGCGCCTTTATAGTTCCTTCGAGCTGCCATGGGGTCGTGTTGGCGCTGAGGTACGGGAAATGCCAGCTGATGTTGTCTTTGAGGATTGTCGTAGACGATTTTGAGAGCGCTTGCTCGGCCCCCGCCAGCTTCAAGAGCTTCTCGTAATCTTCGAGAACAGTCGATGGGTGAGTTTTTAGCACTGCAACCCGTGAACGAGCCATAATCTTTTCCTAGGTCTCAACGTAATGTCGATGTCAATATAAAGAAAAATTGCAAAAGCTCCAATTTGGGAAGAGGAATTGCAAGACAGGGCCGGCACAATGCTGAAAACAAAAAATTACAAGGACGGCGCGGCGGGCTTCTCTGACAAACGAAGGATTTTTCCGAAGAGCGGACGATATTTCCAGACAATTCTAAAGACAAGCAGGAGCCCCACTGCTGTCGCATAACCAAGCTGACGGTAGGTGATCACTTTGACGAGCCAAAGATAATGTGTCACCGCGCCGATGCCGGTCAAATAAATAAGCCGATGGAGAAGATCCCATTTTTTCCCACCCAGCCGGCGGATCATCTTTTGGGTCGATGTCACCGCAAGCGGTATCATCAAAACGAAGCTTGCAAATCCGACGGTGATGAACGGCCGTTTGGGGATATCGTGAAGAATTGACTGCCAATCAAAAAATTGGTCGAGCCAGATATAAGTTGTGAAATGCAAGCAACCATAAAAGAAAGCGAAGAGTCCGATCATTCGACGGAATTTAAGAAGCCAATGCCACCTCGTGATTTTGCGGAGAGGAGTAATGGCAAGCGTTGCAACGATCAGTCTCAACGTCCACAGGCCGGTCTCGTTCGTGATATCGGAAATAGGGTTCGCACTGAGTTGACCGGAATATCCGTTCCATCCGAGAAGAAGCAGCGGGGTCAGGCACGCAAGAAAAACAAACGGTTTGGCGACCGATGTGATCGGTTTCTTCAACGAGCGCGATCTACGGTTTGTGGGCTGGGAATGTGCGAGGAAGGAAATCTGCTAGAGGCTCTCTCAAAAGCCCCGGAATTGTCATTCTGCACGACAAGCAAGATCGTTTCTAGCCGGAGGTTCATTTTTAAAAAATTTTCAAAAATATTTCTTAAGGTCCATCCCGGAGTACAACGACGCGACTTGATCGCTATAGCCGTTGAACATCAACGTCTTACGTTTGAAAAAGTCTCCGATGCGCCTTTCGTACGCCTGGCTCCAACGCGGATGGTCGACATGAGGGTTGACATTTGAATAAAACCCGTATTCATGCGGCGCGGCGAGGTTCCATGAAGTCGGGGGCTGATCTTCGACAAAGCTTATTTTTACGATCGATTTGATGCTCTTGAAACCGTATTTCCACGGAACGACGAGGCGGATCGGCGCGCCGTCCTGGTTGGGAAGCGTTTTGCCATACAACCCGACCGCAAGCAACGTTAAGGGATTCATTGCTTCGTCCATACGCAACCCTTCGACATACGGCCATTGGAGAACGCTGGTCTGTTGCCCGGGCATCTGTTCCGGAGCGAATTTCGTTTCGAACGCCACGTAGTTTGCTTTTGAGGTCGGTTCTACCCGCTTGATAAAATCGGAAAGAGGGAACCCTAGCCATGGTATCACCATCGACCAACCCTCGACGCACCGGTGACGATAAATTCGATCTTCCATCGTCTCCCCTTTTAACACATCCTCCAACTGATACACGGTCGGCTTCTTTACGTGCCCCTCCACCGCAACGGACCATGGCTGTGTCTTGAGGGTGCCCGCATACTGTGCGGGGTCGTCCTTGTCCACGCCGAATTCATAGAAATTATTGTACGACGCGATGTCCTTGAACGGCGTGAGCTCTTCGGTCGCATCGAAAGAACTCGGGTGGGAAGGTTTCCACGAGTTCGCATCCTGCGCAAATAGGCTGGGAATATTCTTCGGTAAGAAATTCAGCGCAGCAGCTGCGCCGGCCATCGTTGCCGCGCGTTTCATAAAAATCCGGCGGCTGTTATATAATTCTTCCGGCGTAATTTCGGAAGGTGGAATGTCGTTTTGCTTCTTTACGATCATAAAGACCTCAGAGTGCAAGTTGGGTTGGCGTACTCTAAAACCATGAAAACGGGCCTTTTGTTCCCTGTGGACTTCGAATTTACGATCAAGCTTTCTGAGAGAGTCAGTGGTAAATTATCAGGACGCATGAAAGAAACCATAAGCAAAGGTCGACGAACATCGGAACATCTTTCAAGATGATGGCCACAGAATTCTCGCCCATATTTTTTCTCATCACAAGAAAAAGATACCTGAATATGCCAAAGAGGACAAAGATCGTCGTAAAGATGAGATAATCCGTCCCGAACACGTTGACCGTCCGGTCCGCAACAGTGTATAATGCGTACGAGATCGCCATTCCCGAGGCCGTAATCATCATTGTGCCATCGAGAAATGGCGTGTCGTACTGTGCCAGCACTTTACGCTGCGAAGGGCTCTCAGATCGCTCCGAGAGCACTATCTCTCCTCTTCGCTTAGCCAACGCAACAAAAAGAGAAAGGAACATCGTGCAGAGAATGATCCAATGCGATACTAGCACATTGATGAGCATCGCACCCCCTAGCACGCGGAGCATGAACCCAGAGGCAATGATGAACACGTCGAGGATCGCTATTCTTTTCAGTGCAACCGAATAACAAAATTGGAGCACAAAATACGAAAGGAGGATCAATCGGAATCCAAGGTCAAGCGAGAAGGACAACAATCCTCCAACACCGACCAAGGCGACGCTAATGAAAATTGCCGAGGAAATGGAGACTGAACCCGAGGCAATGGGTCTGTTTTTTTTGAAGGGATGCGCCCGATCTGCGTTCTTATCGAAAATGTCGTTGATAATATAAACTGCGCTCGATACAATGCAGAATGCAACGAACCCCCTTAAAGCGAGGAAAAACCAATCAATATCAAACAGGTGTTTCGAAAAAACGAGGGGGGCGAATACAAATGTATTTTTGATCCACTGAGAGGGACGAAGGAGCTGAAAATATTTTTTCATCGAGTTACCCACTCTCGGATTAATTTTAAGCGATTAGGGTTAACCTGATCAAAACACTGCAGGTTCCTCGTACACTCCAAAGTGTTCAGCGAGGGCATTACACATCTCTCCGAGAGTGACATATGCTCTCGTCGCTCTTAATAGCGGCGGCATGATATTCGTTCCGTCGCTCGCCGCTTTATGAAGCTCTTCGAGAGCCTCCTCGACCTCAGCCGCATTCCGCTCATGTCGCAATTGCGCTAAACGTTTTTTCTGCTTCATTTCAACCTCGGGAGCTATCGAGAGGATAGGAATCTCTATCTCTTCATCCTCTTCGACAAAGTCATTGACCCCGACGATAATTTTTCTTTTGTGGTCGACTTCGCTTTGATAGCGATAGGCCGCCTCCGCGATTTCACGCTGAAAGAATCCTTGTTCGATGGCAGGAATCACCCCGCCCAAGGCATCAATTTTTTCAAAATATTGCGCTGCCTTTTCCTCCATCCTATTGGTCATTGCTTCGACGAAATAACTGCCTGCGAGCGGATCGATCGTATTCGCAACTCCGGTCTCATAGGCGATGACCTGTTGAGTTCTCAGCGCAATCTTAGCGGCTTTGTCGGAAGGAAGAGCGAGAGTCTCATCCATGGAGTTGGTATGAAGGGATTGGGTACCGCCTAATACCCCCGCAAGTGCCTGGAGAGCTGTCCGAACGATGTTGTTCTCCGGCTGCTGCGCAGTGAGTGAACATCCCGCTGTCTGAGTATGGAACCGGAGCATCCACGATTTCGGGTCCCGAGCCCCATACGTATTTTTCATTCTCTTTGCCCAAATACGCCGCGCTGCCCGAAATTTTGCTATCTCCTCAAAAAAATCCAAATGAGAGTTAAAGAAGAATGAAAGCCGGGGTGCGAATTTATCGATGTCCATTCCGACGGCGATGCCAGCCTCAACATAAGCAAAGCCGTCGGCCAAAGTGAACGCCAACTCCTGTGCAGCAGTTGAACCAGCCTCACGTATGTGATAGCCGCTTATAGAGATAGGATTAAATTGAGGAAGTTTATCCGCGCAATAAATAAACATATCGGTAATGATCTTCATCGACGCAGTCGGCGGATAGATCCACTCCTTCTGAGCAATGTATTCTTTCAAAATGTCGGCCTGGATCGTTCCTCTTAATTGCTCGGCACCCACTCCTTCTTTTTCCGCAACGACGATGTAAAAAGCCAGCATCATCGCGGCGGGAGCATTGATTGTCATGGAAGTTGAGACCTTATCAAGCGGGATTCCTTTGAAAAGGATTTCCATATCAGCCAACGAACTGACCGAGACGCCGCAAATACCAACCTCTCCTTCCGACAACGGATCGTCTGAGTC
>DATJXA010000160.1:0-14286 GCA_035500675.1 Bacteroidota bacterium
GAAGTTGATATAGCTTGCCGGAATCCGTTGACCATTATAAGAGAGCGGGGCCGGCATCGGAATCTCGACTATGCGGAAATGATCCCCATGAACGTCGGTCATCGCTTTTAGCGCGGAAAGATTTTTCTGAAGGATCGGATAATTTTCATCCTGAGGATCATGTTCAACGGCAGCCACGATTGTATGAGGGTTGACAAAGCGGGCTGTATCGTCGACATGGCCGTCGGTGTCGTCGCCTACAATGCCGTCATCAAGCCAAAGGATCTTTTTTACGTTGTAATATTCGACGAGAAATTCTTCGATCTCGGCTTGGGTGAGAGCAGGGTTGCGGTTCTCATTGAGCAAGCACGATCTACTCGTCAATAAACATCCTTCGCCGTTCACATCGATCGACCCGCCTTCCATAACGATGCCCGGATAAAAAACCGGAAGTTTACGAATTTCACCTATGCGGGATGGAACCATGTCGTCGAGGTCGAATGGCGGGTATTTCCCTCCCCATGCATTATATCCCCAATCAATAATTGCCAATGGTTCTGAAGACGCCGGGTTCACGACAAATGCGGGGCCATGATCCCTGCACCAGGAATCGTTCGTCGGAACATTATAGAGCGTAAATCGGGATGAGTCAATTTCCGCGGCAGATAAACGCGCCGCAACATCTTTCCGCATGTCGTCGCTGATAACATTGATATTGACATGTTGATACGGAGCGAGGGTCTTAACGATCGTGGTAAAAACGCCCGGAATCGGTTCGAACTTACCGGGCCACGTGTCGAGGTTGTGAGGCCAGGAAAACCATGTCGCCGCCTGCGGCTCCCATTCTGCGGGGAAACGATAACCGAGTTGTGCTGGAGTCTTGTTCAATGAACAATCAACAATGAACAGTTATCAGTAAACAGTAAGCAGTGGGCCACCGGACGAGCTTTTGCCAAAAGGCATTGGTGTGGGACATGGGGAGTTATAAAGAATACGGTCATGATGATTAGTTGGATCGGAATCTTGTCCTTTTAAGAATTGTAAAAAGAATCTTTGATAATTCGTCGACATCGGCATACAGAGAATTGAAAAGCCTTAGATCTATAAGCTTCGTTTCTCTCAGCAAGGTGAGCCAATATTTGGTTTCCAGGGCCTCTTTATATGAAATCGAAATCTTAGAAGAAAAATCGGGTATTGAGATTGCTCCGTTTGCTTCCGCTACATTGGCTCCGATTGAGGTTCCCGATCTAAGGATCTGTTTGGAGAGAATAAACTCCCTCTTGTTATGAGCAACCCACCTGTATAACTTAACAATACGGACAGCGAACGCGAGCGATTTTGAATAGAGATTATTATCCTTGCCTAACAACATTTCTCCCCCCTTTTCAATTGCTTACTGTTTACTGCTAACTGATTACTGAAAACTCATTCATCCAGCATCCTGCTCGTCATCCCTCCATACGCGTCGATTCTTCTGTCCCGCAAGAACGGCCAATGGGTACGAGTAAGGTTTGAGCGATTGAGGTCGATATCGACAACGCTCACTTCTTCTTTATCATGAGAGGACTGGAACAATACTTCCCCGAACGTATTGGCAACGAATGACGCTCCCCAGAATTCAAGGTTTCCTTCTTTGCCTACCCGGTTGACCGACACGACGGGGATGCCGTTCGCGACCGCGTGCGATCGTTGAATGAGCTGCCATGCTTGAAATTGTTCCTCGCGTGTTTTCGCCTTTTCATTTTCATCCCAGCCGATCGCAGTGGGGTAGAACAAAATTTCTGCACCCGATAGCGCCGTCAGCCGCGCCGCCTCTGGATACCATTGATCCCAGCAAATAAGTATGCCGATCGTTCCAAACCTGGTTTTCCACGACTTGAACCCGAGGTCTCCGGGCGTAAAATAAAATTTCTCGTAAAATGACGGGTCGTCCGGTATGTGCATCTTCCGATATTTCCCGAGATAGCTCCCGTCGGCATCGATGATGGCCGCAGAATTATGATACACTCCTTCGGCCCGCTTTTCGAACAAAGGTGCAATGAGGACGACGCCGAGCTCTTTCGCAAGCGATTGAAACTGTTCCGTTGTGCTTCCCGGGATCGGTTCCGCAAGTCCGAACGCGGAATAATCCTCCTTCACGCAAAAATAAAGCGAGCGGAATAATTCCTGAAGGCATACAATGTTCGCTCCTTTGCCGGCGGCTGATCGAATACCTTCGACCGCCTTCTTCACATTCGCTGCCGGGTTTTCAGTGCAACTCATCTGCACAAGACCGACTTTTATTATTTTGTGCTCAGCCATTGATCTTTACAGTAAATAAAGTTAGCCAACCTTTTCAAAGCAGACTGTCGCATTCGTCCCGCCAAATCCAAACCCGTTTGAAAGAGCGTATGTGATATCTCTTTTGCGAGAATGATTTGGAACATAATCGAGATCGCACTCGGGGTCAGGATTGTCGAGATTGATGGTAGGGGGAAGAACCCCATCCCGGAGAGCCAACACTGTAAAAGCCGCCTCCGCTGCTCCCGCTGCGCCGAGCAAATGTCCGATCATCGATTTTGTCGAGCTGATCGCAAGCTTCTTTGCATGCGCGCCGAAAACCTTTTTCACAGCCTTGGTCTCGGCTGCATCTCCTAAACCGGTCGAGGTTCCGTGTGCATTGATGTAATCTATTTGCTCGAGCTTTAAGCCGGCATACTCGACGGCAAGTTTCATAGCACGCTGTGCGCCTTCGCCGTCGTCGGGCGGAGCCGTGATATGAAACGCATCCGCTGTCATGCCGCAGCTCAACATACGCGCATAAATTTTCACGCCGCGTTTGCGCGCATGATCTTCTTCTTCCAGAACCAAAACGCTTGCCCCTTCACCCAGCACAAATCCATCGCGATCTTTGTCGAACGGGCGCGACGCCCGCTGCGGTTCGTCGTTGCGCCGAGACATTGCTTTCGCGGAACAAAACCCGGCGAATGCAACCTCCGTCACCGACGCCTCCGATCCGCCCACTATCATCGCATCCGCTTCGCCTCTCCTAATCGTATGGAAGCCATCGGCAATGGCGTGATTGCCCGTCGCGCATGCGGACACTACGGCGTAATTCGGTCCCTTCGCTCCGGTGCGGATCGCAAGATAGCCGGAAGGCATATTGATTATTGCACCCGGAATAAAAAATGGCGTTACGTGGCGCGGCCCTTCTTTTGCGACGTTGATCGCTGTTTCGCTGATGCTGATCACTCCTCCGATTCCCGAACCGATGATGATTCCAACACGTTCGGCGTTCTGAGGCGTGATGACAAGATTAGAATCTTTAAGCGCATCGAGCCCCGCTCCTACCGCGTAGTGATTGAAGATGTCTAAACGGCGGGCTTCCTTAGGCTCGAAATATTTTGCAGTATCGAACCCTTTGATCTCTCCTGCGATACGGGTCGGATATTGCTCTGCAGAGAAACGAGTTACCGGACCTATTCCGGACCGGCCGGCAAGGCAATTGCCCCACGACTCTTCAGTTGATAAGCCGATCGGCGTGATCAAACCAATACCAGTGACAACAACCGATCTCATGACTAAGACCCTTTGGGAGAATTTTTGAAAAACTTTCGGGGAAAGATACCGGATTTTTCAGAGTGAAACAAGGCGGTGAATGATGAGGGATAGTTCGGGGTTCGTCGTTCGTAGTTCGTGGTGCTTGGTTCGTGGTTTTTAGCTCTCAGTCATTAAGTCTTCGCCATTCGGCGTTCGGCACTCGACATTCGATACTCTTCTTCTCCGTTTAAAATCACTGGTTTAGAAGACTCGTGCGCCTTCGTTTTCGATCTCCATGATCTCGCACGTCGAAGATATTTTATGATGTGAAAATGCCTGCACCATAGCTTCGCCAATTTGCCGCTCATTTTTTGTGGCGAAAGAAAATACCGTCGGGCCGGAACCGCTGATGTTAAACGACACGGCCCCCGCATCCAGTGCCGCTTTTTTTACATCCGCGTAACCCGGAATCAGTGTGGATCTGTATGGTTCATGAACTTTGTCACGAGTAACATAGCGAAGGGCATCGACATCTCCTTCAATGAACGCCGCCACAAGCGATGCGACATTCTCGATATTCGTCACGACATCTTTTAGCAATATCTCCTTCGGAAGAATTTGCCGGGCTTGCTTCGTAAGTACCTGGAAATTCGGGCTGCACGTTACAACGGACAAGCGGGTCTTTGATTTGACGCTCCGACATCGAATGATGTCTCCCTCAAAACAATTTATCGTTAATCCCCCCATAAGAGCGGCTGAAACATTATCCGGATGTCCTTCCAGCTTTACCGCGATAGCGAGCATCTCGTCGCGTGATAAATTTGCGCGAAGAAATTCATTTGCCAGATATACGCCTCCGGCAATTGCGGCGCCGCTTCCGCCGAGTCCGCCACACGCCGGAATTTCATTCTTAAGATGCAGATGAAATCCCTGATGAGAAAACGCGGATTCTTTTCCGACGTGCGATGCCAAAGCCATCATTCCTTGATACACTAGGTTTGATGCATCGGTCGCAATGTGTTCTTTCCCGTTCCCCTCGACTGAAATTGAAAAAGCTGAAGCCCCTTCCGCTGTCTCGAGCGAAATAAAAAGATAACGGTTGAGGGCCAGACCTAAAGTATCAAAGCCTGGACCAATGTTCGATGTCGATGCGGGGATTTTTATTTTCATTGTTTACCGCAATGGCGCGAAGGCGCAATGACTAGAATGTTGAGTTAAAATTTGGTGGTGGACTATTTTCAGAAACCTTCCGAAGGTTTTCTATTTGAAATGAGCAATGCTAAAGCTTTTTCAATGTTCAATCAATAAACCTTCGGAAGGTTTGCGGTCAATCGTCAAAGGAAGCAACTACCTAAAATTTATTAGAAAACCGAGCCATTTATCATTCTCCCCCCTTTGCGTCCTCGCGCCTTTGCGGTTCCTCAAAGAAATCTCTTTACTTCGTCAATTGTCGCTCCTATTTCAACCGGTGGATTTGCATGAGAGCCGCGTTTGCTCATATGATAATCGACGATAATTTGAGAATCTTTGAGGATGTTCCCCGTTAGAATCCCTACAACGGTTTCCTTTTGTTTGATCTTACCCTTTTCGATTAATTTTTTTAATCCGGCAACCGTAGCACATGATGCCGGTTCGGCTCCGATCCCGGCGGCATCGACAACCGCTTTTGCCTCGAGGATCTCTTCGTCGGTCACACTTTCCACGATGCCATCCGTCCATTGAAGCGATCGAATCGCTTTAGTGTAATTTGCGGGATTGCCTATTTTGATCGCCGTCGCGATTGTCTCTGCCTTCTGCGGTTCTAATTTTTTGAATTTATTTTTAAACGCTTGATAAAATGGGCTTGCTCCTTGTGCCTGGATCACCGCGAAGCGCGGCATTTTTTCGATCAAGCCAAGTTCGCGCGCCTCGTGCAGCGCTTTCCCAAACGCGCTCGTATTCCCTAAATTACCTCCGGGAAATACAAACCAATCCGGCACTTTCCATTGAAGTTGTTGGAGCGTTTCCCAAATGATCGTCTTTTGTCCCTCCAGCCGGAACGGGTTAATGGAGTTCAGGGGATAGGCACGGAGCTTTTCCTGGGATTCAAAAATGAGCCGCATGCAATCGTCAAAATCACCGTCAACGACAAGCGTCCTTGCGCCATACGCGAGCGCTTGCGAAATTTTGCCGACGGCGACATTTCCTTTTGGAATGAGAACGAGCCCGGCGATCTCCGCTTCGGAGGCATACGCAGCGAGAGACGCCGACGTGTTTCCCGTTGAGGCACAGACGACCGCCTTTTGTCCCAGCTTCTTGGCCTGAGTGACGGCAACTGTCATTCCACGGTCTTTGAACGAACCGGTGGGATTCTCCCCTTCATGTTTAAGATAGAACCGGGGAAGGTCGAGCCACCCCGAAATTTTCCTATTCCGATGCAACCGGGTGTGCCCTTCTTGTTTTGAGACGATCTCTTTGTCGCGCGCTGTCGGAAGGACAATCTCTGCGAAATGCCAAACGCCGCCCGTCGGTTGGCCGTTAATCGTTTTACGTTTTATCTCATAATACCGTTTCGAGAGATGGAATTTTTTCTTGAGCCCGGCGAGGTCGTGAAAAACGTCGAGAAGATTGCCGCACGTGCAGGTGAAACGGGCTTCGTCGAGCGAAAATTCCTTTCCGCAGGAAATGCACTTGAGGATTGACGGTTTCATTTTTTAATTAAACGATAGCTTTTATAGTTTAAAGTTAAAGGTGCAAAGGGCAAAATTACAGTGAAAAGTTAAAAGTTATATTTTGAGGCCATAAAATTGTCTTAGTCAGAAAATCATTTGACGCATTCTCACCTTAAATCTCAATGGGAGATGTCGAATGAAGCACCGACTTGTCCGGCTATGTAGTCCTTTTGAATTTTACATTGTAATTTTGCCTTTTGCACTTTGCATTTTAAACTTTCTTACCGAATTTGGAACACATCGTGTATCGCTTGCACCGCCCTGTAGACTTCGCGTTGTTCGACAACGAGCGAGATATTCAACTCAGAGGAACCCTGAGCGATAGCGACAATATTGACGTCGGCATTTGCCACCGCTGAAAACGTCTTTCCGGCAATTCCTCTCATCCCTTTCATCCCTTCGCCGACAACTGCAATGATCGAGACGTTGTCCTGCAATTTGATATCGTCGACAATTTTCTTGCTCATGTCGACCTCGAATTCCGTCTTGAGCTCGCTCACGGCTTTACTGCAATCTTTTTGAGGAACAACGACGCAGACGTTGTGCTCGGACGACGCCTGCGAGATCATCATGACGTTGACCTTTACTCGTGCGAGCGCCGAAAAGATCCTGGCGGAGATCCCGGGGACGCCGACCATGCCATGGCCTTCGATCGATATAAGGCTCAAATTGTCGATGGAGGTGACGTTTTTCACCAACCGGTCGCTCTTGACGGTCGCATGCGAGATGAGCGTGCCTGGATGAGAGGGGTTGAACGTGTTTTTGATCCTGATCGGAATATTTTTCTCGATCGCCGGCATCATCGTTTTGGGATGAATGACTTTCGCGCCGAAGTACGACATTTCAGCCGCTTCCCGGTACGAGATTTCGGATAGCACGCTCGCACCTTTCACATGACGGGGATCGGCCGTCATCACTCCATCGACGTCCGTCCAGATCCAAATTTCTTCGCTGTCCATCGCTGCGCCAATGATCGACCCTGTATAATCGGATCCGCTGCGTCCGAGGGTCGTCGTCAAACCATCCTCGGTACTTGCAATAAACCCTGTTACCACCGGGACGATGTTCTTCTCCGTTAACGGGGGCAAAGTTTTTTTCACCTGCCCATTTGTTATTGAAAAATCGACTGCTGCCTCGCCGAAGTGAGCATCCGTTCGGATAAGCGTCCTTGCGTCCACAAATTCTGCGAAAATGTCGTGGTCGTTAAAGATCGCCGCCAGTTGTAGGCACGATAGTATTTCTCCGAACGATGCAATAGCATCGAGCGAACGCACACTCAGTTCCTTGAGTAGGCCAACGCCCCGATAGAGGTTCGACAATTCGTCGAACAGAAGCGCGTGACGTTGAATGAGTTCCTTGTGTCGGCCTGCATGCTTGAGCAGCGTGTTCGCGACGTCATGATGTTTTTCCTTGATGGCATCGACGTTCTTTTTGACCTTGTCGAGGTCCCGTTGTACTGCAAGCTGCGCCGTGTCGAGCAACGTGTTCGTCACGCCGGCCATCGCAGATGCGACGACGACGGGACGCTGAGGAAGGTACGAATGTACAATGGAAGCAACATCCTGCAGTCGTTGAATATCGCCGACGGAAGTCCCGCCGAATTTCATGGTGATCATAAATAAGCCTGACTGATGTGATACTACTGCAAACAAATTCGCCGCAATGACGTAAGGGTGCGAAGAGATTGTTGAAGAATGTCCTTAGCGGCTTTGTCGCACAATTTCTATGCGCGTTAAATTGTAGGGCTTAAAATAAAAAAGCCTCGAGTGTTCTTCGAGGCTTCGTGAGGTCGATGGATTCGTCACACACACGAGAGCGCTCGGACGCCTGGCGTCGTTTGAGTGCTCGTTATCATAGTTGTCAATGTGCTCATTGTCGAATAATCGCGGAACAGATTTGCTCCGTCATTTCCTTTGTGCCGATGCGTTTCGAATTTTCCGTCATAATATCGGGAGTTCGATACCCATTATCAAGCACTTTTTCGATCGCAGATTCGACGTCGTCGGCTTCTTTCTGGAGGTTGAACGAATAGCGCAGCATCATTGCGACGGAAGCGATCGTTGCGAGGGGATTAGCTTTGTCTTGACCGGCGATGTCGGGAGCGCTGCCATGGACCGGCTCGTAGAGAGCGACTTTCCCGCCGAGGCTTGCCGATGCTAGCATCCCGATCGAACCGGTGAGCATCGCTGCCTCGTCGCTGAGGATGTCGCCGAACATATTTTCTGTGACGATCACGTCGAACTGACGAGGATTGCGTACCAGTTGCATTGCGCAGTTGTCGACGTACAGATGCGAAAGCTCGATATCCGGATACTGCTGAGCCACAGCAATCACCGTCTTCCGCCAAAGCTGCGATGTCTCGAGGATGTTTGCTTTATCGACCGAGCAAACTTTTTTTCTCCTCTTGCGGGCGATATCGAATGCGGACTTTGCGATCCGTTCGATCTCGGAACTTGAATAGATAAGCGTGTTCGTCGCAACCGATTCGCCGTTTCGCTGCTCGATCCCACGAGGAGTGCCGAAGTAAATGCCCCCAGTCAATTCCCTGACGACAACGATGTCAACTCCTTCGACAACCTCACGCTTCAAAGCCGAGGCGCCGATGAGTGCCGAGAAAATTTTTGCCGGACGGATGTTCGCATAAAGGCCGAGATTTTTCCTCAGCCCAAGCAATGCCTGTTCTGGTTTCAGTGAGGGCGGGTTGTTGTCCCATTTTGGACCGCCTACAGCGCCGAGAAGGACGGCGTCACTCTCCCTGCACATCGTCAGAGTCTCTTCGGGGAGCGGGATTCCGACGGCGTCCAGCGCTGACCCTCCCGCGAGCGCCCGCTTGAGAGAGATCTCATGTCTGTACTTCTTCGCAACAGTTTCCAAAACTTTAATCGCTCCCGCCACCACTTCCTGTCCGATTCCATCTCCGGGTATGACTGTAATAGTGTACAAGGTTTCACTTTCCGTTGTTCGTTACGAGATTGGATTTTTCTTTTTTTGTTCATCAATATAAGAAAAAGGTTTGGTGAGTCCAACGGCATACTGGATTTTTTCGCATTACATATTAATTTTAGGCGAACCGTTCACATTACGGGTTAACTTGTTTCGCAGAAATAATGGTAGTCGGGTCTTTGGTAGTGGTACGTTTTGGATGCCCCCCTAAAACACGCGGGCATGATGGAAAAAAAGATGCGTCATTCCCTCAACGAGGTCGTAGACCGAATGTTTTTATCGGGGATCTTAAGATGGTATCCCTATACGACACAAAACGTACCACTACCAACTATTGACACTCTAATACAGCTTGATTACATTATCTCCTGGCGATGGAGTTCGCCGAGGGCTATTCCCGCAACGGAATTAATGACTCCTACAATGAAGCTTAGTGCTAACGTTGTAGGAGTTTTTTGCTCTTGGGGGTCTAGAAAACCAAAACAACTATCGAGGATAAATCAGCGATGAATTTTGTTCTTGTTTTTATCGGAGGCGGCGTCGGCGCAACTGCGCGCTACTGGGCAGCCGGAACAGTCCAAAAATGGGTCGGCAGTGGTTTTCCTTACGGCACGTTTGTTGTGAACGTCCTGGGTTGCTTCATTATCGGCTTTTTGATGGCAGCATTTGAGGAGCGCTTTGTTGTCACCCCTTCGTTACGCATATTTCTTACCATCGGAATTCTTGGCGGGTTTACAACATTTTCCTCTTTTAGTTTTGAAACGATTTCTTTGGTTCGAGACTCCGAATTCCTCCTTGCTGCGTTAAACATCGGACTCACGCTCTTCACATGTCTCTCTGGTACCACTCTCGGTATTTTATTAGGCAAGCTTTTCTAATGTAAAAGGAGCCAATCATGAAACTTTCGGGTGAAGGAAAGCTATTAAGAATCTTTCTAGGCGAACTCGACCATCACCATCATCAGTCGCTGTTCGAGGTCATCGTTCGGAAGGCGCGAGAGCAGGGACTCGCCGGGGCGACTGTCTTGCGGGGGGTTATGGGTTTTGGTGCCGCGAGTCGTGTTATTCATACGGCAAAGATTTTGGAACTCTCCGAAGACCTGCCGTTTGTCATCGAAATTGTGGATACGGAAGAAAATATCAGAGCATTTATCCCCATCGTCGATCAATTATTTGAAGAAACCGGGTGCGGTGGGATGCTCACATTGGAGAAGGCCGACGTCATCAAGTACACCCACGGCAAATGAAACAGGGGAAGGAAAATATCCCTCCGGAAAAATTTACGGGTTATTACAATGTTCTTGACGCCTGCGGCCAGAAGGGGTGTCCGGTGTGCATACTGTCACGGCAGGGCGTGCGGCGATACGTTGATAATCTCCTTTATGAGAATGTCAACGACCCCGCCACACGGAAGATGCTCCGCTCTTCACTGGGATTCTGTTTCGTCCATAGTCAATTGTTATTGCAAGCCGGAGACGCTCTCGGCGTTAGCATTCTGTATGCAGACATCATTCACGAAGTTGAATCAGCGTTGAGCCGACAATCACTACGAGCCTTCCAGACGACACAAACCTGCCCGGTGTGCCTGTTCAAACTTGCCCACGAGAAGCAATCTACCGCAACTATAGCGGAGCACATTAGCCGCCAAGAGATGCAGGAGGCGCTGAATAAATCGTCGGGCCTCTGTCTTGTACATCTCGCCGCAGTTGCTGAACATCTGCACGATAAGGAAACTCACCGATGGATTCGGGCTCTTCACGCCGAAAAGTTGGAAACAGTGCAAAGACAAATACATGAATTTATACGCAAACATGAGCTACAGTTCTCACATGAAGAAATCACGAACGACGAGCGCGAATCGTGCATAGTCGCAATCGACACATTGGTTGGGATGAACGTATAATCGAGGGATTCATTTCGTTTCTCGACCGGTTTGGGGGGAAGGCCAACAGTGAGGAGCCGAGAAAAAAATTTCTCGGCTACAACGATCTGTTGGACCTCCTCAAAGACATGCAGTGCCCTGTCTGCAGCATACTCAAGAGATCCATCAACCATTATGTCGCCACGGCTTTCATCGAAGAGGTCGCTAACGGCGAGTTCCGCGAAGGGATGAGGTCGTCGCTCGGCTATTGTCGTCGACACAGCGTATTCGTGCAAAACATAGTTCCGCGGAGGCTGCACGGGATGGGAGTTGCCATCGTCTACGAAGACCTTGTCGAACAAGTTCGCGTCAACCTGACGAAAGACCCATTCGAAAATATCCTGGAACAGAATCATTGCGCGTTGTGTTCATTCGAGTCGGAACTGTCGGATTACGCATTTCGCCTTATCGCTGATTATTGCAACGATCCCGAATTTCAAAATACGTACGAAAAGTCCCGCGGATTGTGTTTTCCACACATGCGTTCTCTCTGCGAGCGGCTTGATGGCAACGCGCTGAAATTCATTCTCTATGAACACGAAAGAAAGCTCTCGATCTTGTCGACGCATCTCGTCGAGTTTCAACGAAAAAGTACCTCTCAATTTAGCAGTGAGCACATCACGCAAGAAGAGGCGAGATCATGGCAAATGGCGGCGCGGTTCATGGCCGGCGATATGGGGTAACTGCGAGTTTTTTTAATGGGCGCGAATACGGCATCACGTGTTGGCGACGGAGCCTTTGCGGTAAAATTATTTCGCATTTTTATGGATGAAACTCCAACAACAATCCTTCACCCTCATATATTCACAACTCGTCCTTTGGTGAAAACTTCGTGCTCGGAAACATGATATGACCGAACTTGGATTCTCGCATAAAAATGCCGTACAGGCAATCCTGAAAGAAATTGCTCAACAAACGGAAAACCTCACCGGACTTCTTCTTTTTCCCGAAAGCCCGCATCGGATTCTCCCCGTTAACCCGGTGCATGACGAGGCGGATCGGGACAGGCTCCTCAAAGCATTGAGCAAGGTGCGTTCGGACATCGAGGAGATGTGCCGCGAATTTAACATCAAATTTCCTCCATTACCACTCCAACAACAGTTGACCAACATGGCGGATTATCTCTACGCTGTAGCCCTTAATCTGCGCCCAGAACAACTTCTCGGATACGGGGAATTGACCGAGGGCGAGCAAGATAAGATAAAATCCCATCTCGCGCGAATTCTCAATGATCTTGAAGAAATCTGAGGAGTGTGATGCTTCCCAAAATCCATGCAAAATTCCGTAAACGGCACGGTGTACCGTATGCAATCGAGCAACTGAGCGGAAGACAATTCAGGTGCCGGCATTGCAATGAGATTTTTTTTTCCGATAAAGAACTCGACCGGCATATCGCCTCCATTAACGATGCGGGCGACGGATTAAATCGCCGCGTACATCCGGCTGTGCCCGCTTTGAGTTCCTCAATTATGGTAAATGTTTTGTACACGTACGATATCACAGATAAGATGAAAAAGAAGTGGCTAAGATTGAGGGCAGGCGAAATCTATGACGGCATCTAGGCGGCTTTTGTTGGCAAAAATGAAAGATGAAAAACGCTGCCCGTTATGCGCTCTCGTGCAGGAAGAAGAATTTTCACTCTTGAGTAAGTTGCAATACAATGTGTCACAGAGCGAAAGAGTGCGAAGAGGTATTCCTTATGGAGGGGGGTTTTGCGATTTTCATTTTAGACAATTTCGGAAAATTGCCAACAATCGTACAAATGCCGTATTGCTTCTTTCGTTTATCGGCTATGTCGAACAGCATAAAAGCCCGCCTTCGATACGCTGTCGTCTCTGTGCAACGTTATCATCATACGAGAAACAGATGGTGCTCGCAATGGTCGATATCCTCAAAGATCAAGGCCAACGCGACCTGTATTCAAAAAGCGCCGGGTTGTGTTTTCCACACGCAGAGACGGTTCTCCGGCTACTCAAACCTCTCCCGCTTAAGCGATGGTTAAAAGGGATGCAGAAGCAGCAGCTCCTTCGCGAGATTCCAGCTTTGGAGAGCCTTGCGTCGAAATCCTATTACAACACATCGGGCGAAGAACGCGGCGCCATTCCCCGCGTATCGGAAAAATTTGTCGGGAGAAAAGCTATTGGCTTGTGACAATATAGATCATTCGAGGTAACCATGGATCAATCGAGACACCTTTCACCCCTCCTGGAAATTGACGAGAACGAAGTCAGTCGAAACAAAAGGAGTATTCCATGGGTTCGGCTGATCGAAGGCTTGCAGGCCGGCGGCTGCCCTTTGTGTGAGATTGTAAACGCCTCCATGCACAAGCATGTCGACAGCATTCTCTACGAGTACGTGAACGACGTCGGAGTGCGAAAAGTTTTACATTCCTCTTTCGGGTTTTGCAACCGTCATGCATGGCTTGCAAAGGATGTCGAACTCGAGCTCCACAGCGACGGCCAGCATCTTGCCACGCTCCACGAGAGCCTTCTGCATGCCGAGATCAGGCTGTTGGAAGAAGCTTCCGCCACTAAGAGGACGGCACAACGAAAGCGTTTAGGACGAAAGGCGCCTGATCCTATCATGCAAAGAATTTTGAACACGATCCGGCCGGTCGAAGAATGCATGATTTGCGCGGGCGGCCGTCGTGCGGAAGAGTTTTACGCGGGGCAGTGCGCGCTGATGTACACCGACGACGAATTTCGTTCCCTGTTTGAGGCGGAACGTATTCTTCCATGTAGACCACATTTTATAACGCTTGTCCTTGAAGCAAAAGAACCGGAGGCATTGGATTATTTTTTGCGACAACAGATCATCAAACTCAAACGGCTTTACGATCAACTGAAACTTTTTTTAGAAAAGCACGACGTTCGCTACAAAGACGCGCCCCACGGCGCCGAATGGACGTCGTGGATTGAAACCTTAGAACACTTTTCCAGTAAACCGGGCATTGACCGCCCGTGGGATCGCCCCCTCTAATAAATTCTTCTTAAGAAAGGAAACGAACTATGATTATCACGACTGTAAACGCGCAAGAAGTTCTCGACTCTCGCGGCAACCCGACCGTGGAGGTCGACGTCACTCTTGCCGATGGTTCACAAGGATCCGCGATTGTTCCATCCGGCGCTTCGACCGGCGAAAAAGAAGCCGTTGAATTACGGGACGGGGACAAAAAGCGTTACGCGGGCAAGGGCGTGCTGAAAGCCGTCGAAAA
>DATJXA010000161.1:0-22383 GCA_035500675.1 Bacteroidota bacterium
GAAGAAACCGATCTATATTTCGGTCGATGAGTGGGGGTCTTTCGGAAGAAATTTCTTGTCCGTTCTGCCGATAGCGCAGTGTTTCAATTCCTTTATTCGTCATGCCGATATCGTTAAAATGTCAAACTTCACGATGCTCACGTCTCTCCTGAGCGTCGACCCGGAAAAAGGAAGTTTTAAAACACCGCTCTTTTACACGTTTAAATTATTCTCAAACAACTGCCGCGGTAACTCCGTTGATACGTATGTCGAGTGCGACACATTTAACACGGATAAATATAAAGGCATCCCGTATCTCGACGTGACGACTTCATACGCTCAAACAACGAATACGGTTTTTATCAACGTTGTGAACAGGAATAAAGATAAAGCGATCCGAGCCGACATCGTCGACAACGGGGGCGCATTTGAGGGGAACGCTGAAGCGACGATAGTTGATAGCGATTCGCTCATGGCCCCCTTTACCTTCGATAAGCAGCGCGAGTACGTGCCATCGACAAAAACGGTTGCCGTTGAAGGGAACAAACTTTGGTATGCATTTCCCGCACATTCGTTTACGCAGATAAAGGTCGGAGTGAAAAAGTAGAACAAGGCGCCTCTCCTTCACAAGAAATGAGAAGCGATAGCGATGTCGTGCGAAGGGATCACTTATGCGGAAATTATGATGCAAAGGAATGAAGATGAATAAGGCCCTCTTCCTGTTATTAGCGGCTTTTCCGTTATTAGCCGGCGGGTGCAGCCACACCGAGTGGGTTCGGAAGGATTTCAATTCGGTGAAGACCGCGATCGATACGGTATCGGTCATCTTTCCCCAGATCGATTATTATGTGAAGTACGGCGCTACGGCGAAAACAAAGAGAGGATACAGCTTGTTCGTATCCAACAACGTAGCGGATGTTGTCAAAGGAATAATCGATGAAGGAAAATTCGGTCCTCACGTGGCCATACTTGTCGAAGATTCGGTCGTTATCGACCAGTGGATCCTAAGTTATCTTTCTCATTCGATGGAGGGTTTTAGCTCGAGATGGGATTCTGCTCAGACATCTCCGAGCGAAGAAAAATTGTTGCCGCTCACTCCGGAAATGAAGAGCGCACTGGACAGGGTCAACACGAGATATTTTGTCTTCGTGACAGGGACCGCGTACGGAACGTCGAACGATAAAAAAATTTTCGACATGATACAGTCGGAAACGTTCAAATTATTGTACGACCGGTCGTTCGCGTATGATTATCAGTGGAACGGACTGCGATTACAGATATTTCTAGTTGACAAGAAAACTGACGAAATATTGTGGTATAATTATAACCGTGAGCGGGATTCCCAATATAACCCTCTGGAAAAGCAAGAGATATATTCTTTATGCTTAAAAATGATGGAACAATAGAGTATCATAATGAGAGGCCTACGCACGATGAAAAGGGATCTAAAGTTTTACGCACGCAGTATTCTTTTGTGCCTGAGTTTAAACTGCATGATGGTTACCGCACAACCGTCCGGTGGTCCGTATGGACCCATTCACCAAACGTATGCCTTGCCTTCAAGCGCAGGGACAATTTATTTTGTCTCACCGAACGGAGATTCCACTCAATTCGGCACAGCGATCGGCAGTCCCACAACGCTTGAAGCGGCGATCGGCCGGGCGCGCACCGGCGATGCCATCGTTATGCGGGGTGGCACATACCGCACCGGCAATCTGATACTCAATCAAGGAATTACCATCCAGCCCTACAAGGACGAAGAGCCGGTGCTGAAAGGAACGTTTGTCGCGACGGACTGGCGCAATCTCGGAAACGGATTATGGACGACCAAATGGTCGCATTTATTTCCATCCAAGCCCGACGCGTGGTGGCAGCGCGACCGTGAAGGGAAAAGAACTCCGTTGTACCGCTTCAACAACGATATGGTGTTTGTGGACGGAAAATTCCTCCAAGCGGTTGGCTGGGAGGGGGAAGTCGACGAGAATACTTACTACATCGATTACGAAGACAGCCTTGTGTACATCGGCACCGACCCGACGAACAGTTTGGTGGAGATCACCGCCTTCAATATTGCTTTGTTGCGAACGACGGCGGAATGCCACGGAAAACAGTCCGACCATAAAGGGTATACGATTCGCGGCATCACGTTCACGCAATACGCATACCGGGCGCTCGAGATCGAAGGAACGGACCCCGTGGCGCTGACCGACGAGTCCACTCACGGAAAAGACGTCGTGGGCTCGACGCTGGAAAATTGCACTATTTCATTTTGCTCGAGGGTTGCAGGCTATTTTCGCGGCGATCGTTTCACAATGCGGCATTGCAGGATCAGCGATACGAGCACGGAGGGAGTATACGTCATTGGCTCGAGCGACATCCTCCTCGAAGGAAATGTTTTTACGCGGAATAATATAGAAAGGATCACCGGTTATTATCCGGCGGCGGTCAAGATCTTCAATCAATGCTATCGTGCAACGTGCCGCGATAACCTCATCACCGACCTCCCAAATTCAAACGGGGTGTGGTACGATGTGGGAGAAGTCGACGGCGTCTTCGTCGACAACATAGTTGAAAACGTTGGGCACGTCGCCGCAACGACCTCGACCGATCAGGCATGGCCGAGCGATAACGGCCTCTTTTTTGAGATCTCGAAAGGAGTTCTCGTTGCCGGAAATGTTTTCGTCAACTGCGACCACGGCATGATGATTCTCAACAGCTCTAATGCCCGCATCTATCAGAACACGTTCATCAACAGCATGGCCTGCATCGGACGCAACGGGCGAGTCCCAGCGGGAGACCATTTCGGTTGGCATTCCAGCACGGGTCCGGACGTTGACAAGCGCAAAGGCCACATCTTCATCAATAACCTTCTCTTCGGAGATGCACATTTCAACAGACCGTTGCTTTTTGTATGGCAACCCTCGAATCTCTGCGATCGGCTCTCCGACCCGATGGTAAGTCAACTCGATTACGACGTCTTTGTGCGGGAGAATGAAAAAGCATCCTACCCGTTTATCGTATGGAGCCCCGCCCGGAATGAAAAATGCCAGATCGGGATCGATTCATTACAGGGCTTGCGCATCCTGTACCCCGAGTTTGCGGCCAATTGTCTCTATTATCCGAACGATACAAGACAATGGTTCAAGAGCATGGACTTGAGTAACTACGAACTGCTCACGGACGCTCCCGGCTCCAAAGCGGGAACGGAACTTCCGTCGGATATCAGAAAGATCATCGGTCAATCAAAAAAAGACGGCCGATACGTTGGAGCAAATCCTCCAATGCCTTGAGGTAGTGAAAGCATTCATCAAAAGTTCTATTAAAAACAGATTAACAATCCAGAGAATTCAATATGCTTAGCCAAAAGAACTTCCTTCGCCAATTTCTAATGCCGATAGTTCACCGGCTCAAACTCGCAGCGCGTTGCGGTGAGTTTTTGAGCCTTGTGATCCCATTGATCCTCTTGGTCACCGCTCGATCTTCCTCGCAGCCACTGGCCAACGGAAAGCCAAAATTTTTAGGCAACATTATTTCCAACGGCAACAGCATCCGTTCCGATTTCTCAAACTATTGGAATCAGATCACGCCGGAGAATGCAGGCAAGTGGGGGAGTGTCGAAGCAGTCGAGGGCTATTACGATTGGACCCAGCTCGACAATATGTACAGTTATGCCAAAACGAACGGCTTTCTGTACAAACACCATAATTTGATCTGGGGATCGCAGTATCCTTCATGGATTACGTCTCTCGATTCAGCAACCCTCTATCAAAAAATTGTCGAGTGGATCATGCTCGCTGGGCAGAGATATCCGAATGCAGATTTCTGCGACGTCGTCAACGAACCCATTCATACGGCGCTTCCGGCTATTTTCAAAACTGCGTTAGGGGGCAACGGCGCCACTGGCTGGGACTGGGTCATTACCGCATTTCAATTGGCACGGCAATATTGGCCAAATACAAAACTACTCGTCAATGAATACAGCGTCATTAACGGTACTACCGACAACACCACATACCTTCAAATTATCAACCTCTTAAAAGACAGGGGATTGATCGACGGCATTGGCGTGCAGGCGCATTATTTTGAAGTGGACGGCGGGGCGTCTCCGAGCACGTTGAAAACCAACTTGGACAAACTCACCGCCACGGGATTGCCGGTGTATATTTCCGAGTTTGATATTAACCAACCAATTGATTCCGTGCAGAGTGGGAGATACCAGGAATTCTTTCCCATCTTCTGGGAAGACCCGGGAGTGTACGGCATCACCTTATGGGGATACGTTCAGAATCAGACATGGAAACCGTCCACGTACCTTATTACAACATCCGGAACCGAGCGGCCCGCTCTCCAATGGCTGCGCCAATATATCCTGAAAGGTTCAGTCCCTGCCGCTCCGGTTCTGATCTCACCGATCAACATCTTCAACGCGCCGAAGTTGGAGAAATTTACCTGGCATTCGGCGCTCCACGCGGCAAGTTATGAGCTTCAGGTCGCATTGGACAACGCGTTTGAGCTGGTGCTCGTCGATACGACCACGGCAGACACGACAGCGTCGCCGAGCACTGCACTTGATGACACCACCAGATTTTATTGGCGCGTGTGCGGGATCGATTCGGCCGGACCGGGCTCATATTCTGTAATCGGTCAGTTCACAACTGGGACAGTTCTTGCAGTGAGAGAGGAGGGTATTCTTCCCAAGGGATTTGCCCTTTCTCAGAATTATCCGAACCCGTTCAACCCTTCTACAATGATAAGTTATCAATTACCGGTAAACAGTTTTGTGACTCTTAAAGTGTATGACATCGCAGGAAGGGAAGTCAGAACGCTCATCAGCGGCTCAGAGAACGCAGGAAGTCATGCAATACAATTTGATGGAAGTTCTCTCCCCAGCGGCGTGTATTATTATAGATTACGCGCCGGTAATTTCACAAGTGTCAAAAAATTAGCGCTCATAAAGTGACCTCGTTAAACAAAGCAAGTTACGCTTTCTAATCATTATCTCATGTTACGCAAAACGCCCGAAAACTTGCCACTAAGACACAAAAGCGCTAAGATGTCCCAAATGTTTGAACTCACGACCTTACAAGATTGAGTTTTATCGTTCAAATTCTTTGAGCCTCTGTGGCATAGTTTCCATACCGCATAACATCAGTTATTATCTAACAGACCATAGCTATGGATAGAAAAAAACTCAGAAGCCAGGATTGGTTCGGTGGGGCCGACAAAATGGGGTTCGTTCACCGTTCATGGCTACGCAATCAGGGTTATCCGGACGATTATTTCCGCGGTCGTCCCGTCATCGGCATTTGCAATACCTGGTCGGAACTTACTCCGTGCAACGGCCACTTGCGGGAGTTTGCGGAGATCGTGAAAAAGGGTGTGCTCGAAGCGGGCGGTTTTCCTCTT
This sequence comes from Bacteroidota bacterium, assembly GCA_035500675.1. GTDB lineage: Bacteria > Bacteroidota > Ignavibacteria > UBA10030 > UBA8401 > JAGVPT01. The sequence continues at coordinate 5,386 of DATJXA010000161.1, forward strand.
GAATTTCCGGTCATGTCCCTCGGCGAAACCATCATGCGCCCCACGACAATGCTTTTCCGCAACCTTGCGAGCATGGACGTCGAGGAATCCATCCGCGCAAACCCGCTCGACGGCGTTGTCCTGCTGACTGGCTGCGACAAGACCACTCCTTCGACGCTCATGGGAGCGTGCAGCGTTGACCTCCCGACGATCGTCGTTCCGGGCGGACCGATGCTCAACGGAAGGTTCAGAGGAGGGACGATCGGTTCCGGTTCCTTTAACTGGGTGATCAAGGAAAAGCAAACGAAGGAGCATTTCAACGAAGAAGACATGCTGGAAGCGGAAATCTGTGTTGCGAGAAGCGACGGACATTGCAACACGATGGGAACGGCGTCCACGATGGCAACGATGGTCGAGGCGCTCGGCTTAACGCTTCCCGGAATGTCGTCCATTCCCGCCGTCGATTCGCGGAAAAAAGTCCTTGCGCAATTGTCAGGCCGCAGGATTGTGGAAATGGTGCGGGAGGATATGGCCCTCTCGAAAATCCTCACCAGAAAAGCGTTCGAGAACGCGATCGTCGTCAATGCTGCAGTGGGCGGGTCGACGAATCTGCTCGTTCATCTTTTGGCGATCGCGGGAAGGATCGGCGTGAAGATGGAATTAGAAGACTTCGATACAATCGGAAGCAACGTCCCATTGCTCGTCAACCTCATGCCGTCGGGAAAGTATCTGATGGAGGATTTCTTCTACGCGGGGGGATTGCCCGTCGTCTTGAAAGAGCTGGGAAAACTACTTCACACGGATGCGATAACAGTTAACGGCAAAACAGTACAAGAAAACAACGCGAACGCGGTATGCTACAACCGCGATGTGATCGCACCGATCGACACGCCGCTAAAACACAACGCAGGCATCGCAGTGTTGAGGGGAAACCTGTGCGAGAACGGCGCGGTCATAAAACCCTCGGCGGCAACGCCGGCGTTGATGAAACACAAAGGAAGGGCGGTTGTCTTCGAGAGCATGGAGGACTACCACGCCCGGGTTGACGACCCCAACCTCGATATCGACCCATCGTGCGTCATCGTGCTTAAGAGCGTCGGCCCCAAAGGGTACCCCGGCATGCCGGAAGTGGGTAATGTCGACCTTCCTGAGAAATTAATTTTGCAAGGGGTAAAGGATATGGTGAGGATATCGGACGGGAGGATGAGCGGCACGGCGTACGGAACGGTCGTCCTCCATATTTCCCCGGAATCCGCAGTGGGAGGCACGCTTGCGTTGGTAAAAAACGGCGACATGATCGAACTCGACGTCGCAAACCGCAAACTCCAGCTCGATGTCTCAGATGAGGAACTGAAAAAGCGCAAGGCCTCTTGGACTCCCCCCGCTCCACACACGGAAAGGGGATACGTGCGCTTATATATAGACCACGTTCAACAAGCAGACAAAGGAGCCGACCTCGATATCTTAATTGGAAAGTCAGGCTCCGTCGTGAAGGGAGACCTTCATTAAGATGATCGTCTTCTACCTGATCGCCAGCATCATCCTTATCGTCTTTCTTACTGCCCGGCTTAAGGTCTATCCTTTCATCGCGCTTCTGCTTGTCGCGATCGTCTATGGAATGTTTGCCGGGATGCCTCTGGATCAGATCGTTGCGTCGGTCAACGACGGCTTCGGGAGTACGTTGGGGAAGATCGGCATCATTATCGTGCTCGGCGTGATCATCGGCGCGTTTCTCGAAAATTCCGGAGGCGCATACACACTGGCCGAAAAAGTACTTGCCGTCATCGGGCGCAAGCGCGTTCTTCCCGCCATGGGCATTACCGGATACATCGTTTCAATTCCTGTTTTTGCCGACAGCGGCTTTCTTCTCATTTCGCCGCTCAACAAAAGCTTGTCAAAAAAAGCGGGCATCTCGTTGTCAGGAACGGCCGTCGCCCTCGCGTTGGGTCTTACAATAACCCATACGTTGGTACCTCCCACTCCAGGGCCCGTTGCGACCGCAGGAATATTGAACGCAGATCTCGGGTTGGTGATGCTGCTCGCTCTTCCGATCAGCGCTCTGGCATTGATTCCGGGGCTGATCTACGCGTCGAAATATGTTTCGAAAACATTTATCGCCGCAAGCCCCGAAATAAGTGAAGAGGAAATTGCTTTCCGTATGAAAGACGCCCCGGGTGTTTTTAAATCTTCTTTGCCGGTCATTGTGCCGATCGTACTGATTATTTTCAAATCCGTCATCCCTTCGTTCGGCGGCAATCTTAACGGCCATGTGGCGAGCTTCATCTCATTTATCGGAGAGCCGGTCATTGCCCTTTTTATCGGCGTCTTTCTCGCGTTCATGCTTCCGAAGAAACTTAATTTCGAGAAGATGCTCTCTACTTCAGGGTGGGTTGGCAAAGCGCTTAATGATTCGGCATCGATCATTTTGATCACAGGAGCGGGCGGAATTTTCGGGAAAGTTTTGCAAAATTCGGGCATTGCCGACCTTTTGGGGAAAACGCTGGCAGGGGTCAACATGAGCATCTGGCTGCCGTTTTTGCTCGCGCTCGCAATAAAAACTGCGCAAGGATCATCCACCGTTGCAATGATCACCGCGGCTTCCATTATGACGCCGATCATGGGGACGCTCGGGTTCAATTCCGAAATAGCGAGGGCCCTTGTTGTCATTGCGATCGGATCCGGCTCCATTGTTTTTTCACACGCAAACGACAGTTTTTTCTGGGTCGTGACTCAATTGTCGGGAATGGATGTGAAGTTGGGATATAAATTGTTCAGCTTGGGAACGGTCGTGCTGGGCATTTCAGCGGGGATCATTTCATTCTTGTTTTATATCGTTCTTGTCTAGCTATGCCGATAAAACTATACAAGACAAAATCGGGTATCCTCATTGAGAACGAGGGCTCATTCTTTTTGTTGAAAGGAGAAGAGTGGGACTCGTTTGTCAACGATGACAACGTGTATCGCAAGGGGCTTGACCGGATCAGATCCATGAAGCCGGCAGATCCCGGCCGTTCGATCGTTGCCTCCGAATTGGAAGCGCCGATTCGGTCGCAAGAACTATGGGCGGCGGGTGTCACTTATTTGAGGAGCAAAGTCGGGAGACAGGAGGAATCGAAGAATGCTGGCGGAGGCGATTTTTACGCCCGTGTGTACGAGGCGGAACGGCCCGAACTGTTTTTCAAGGGAACCGCACAGCGCATTGTCGGTCCCGGTAAAAATCTTAGGATCCGAAAGGATTCCACGTGGAATGTTCCCGAACCCGAACTTACATTGATGGTCACGTCCAACAGAAAAATTATTGGATACACGATCGGCAACGACATGAGTTCCCGGAGTATTGAAGGCGAAAACCCGCTCTATCTTCCTCAGGCAAAAACGTACGACGGAAGCGCGTCGCTCGGTCCGTGCATTTACGTCCCCGAAAAACCCCTCTCAATAAAAACGGTGATTCAATTGGAAATTCTGAGAGGCATAAACAAGATCTTTGAAGGGACAGTGGAAATTTCACAGATGAAGAGAACGCCTGAAGAGCTGGTCTCTTTTTTATACCGAGAATGTTCGTTCCCTCACGGAAGCTTGCTCATGACCGGGACGGGAATTGTTCCGCCGAGCAACGTCAATCTTCAAAGCGGAGACACAGTACGTATCACAATTGAACCTATCGGCACATTGGAAAATAAGATCGCATAACGATGGATCTGACAGGATATAACTTTATCGGCAAAGAGCTTTCCGGAAAAGGAAGCGCAACATTTCAAGCCGTCAATCCCGCGGATGGCTCAGCGATGGCACCGCCGTTCCATGAAGCGACTCAACAGGAAATCGATGCAGCCGTTCGTAAAGCCGAAGAAGCATTCCAGGGATACAGCAATAAAAGCGGCAAAGAGCGCGCGGTATTTTTGGAAGCTATTGCAGACGCGATTCAAAACCTTGGCGACAGTTTGATCAAGAGATGTTGCAGTGAAACCGGATTGCCGGAAAGCAGAATCATCGGTGAACGGGGCAGAACCGTCGGTCAATTGAAATTATTTGCCGGACTTTTGATGGAAGGCTCGTGGGTTGATGCGCGCATCGATATCGCCCCTCCTAAACCCGACATCAGAAGCATGCAGAAAGCTCTCGGTCCGGTCGGCGTTTTCGGCGCAAGCAATTTCCCGTTGGCGTTCTCCGTTGCGGGGGGAGACACGACCGCCGCGCTTGCAGCGGGTTGCCCGATCGTTGTGAAAGCTCACCCCGCGCATCCGGGGACGTGTGAAATGATCGCTCATGCAATTCGCACAGCCGTCGAAAGATCGGGGATGCCCGACGGAACATTTTCGATGGTGCATGGACAGTCTGCGGATGTGGGAATGGCGATCGTGCTGCACCCGTTGATAAAGGCGATCGGGTTCACGGGGTCGTATAAAGGCGGGAAAGCAATCTTTGATGCTGCGATGAAAAGGAGCGAGCCGATTCCGGTCTACTCTGAAATGGGAAGCGCGAACCCCGTTTTTATTCTGCCTGGAGCCCTGCGAACTTTTAACGAGGAAATTGCAAAAGGTTTGACGGCTTCGGTCACACTCGGAGTAGGGCAGTATTGCACAAACCCCGGTCTTTTTTTCTACGAAAAAAACGCCGACGGTGAAAAACTCCAAAAGCTTCTCGGACAAAATTTTAGCTCAATAGAATCTGCCCCCATGCTGACAAAAGGAATTTACCTTAATTATTCCGGCGCGGTCGACCGCATGAACAAGCAGTCGGGGGTAAAGATGGTATCGAGAGGGAAATCGGGAAGCGGCGAGCTACAGGGGACGGCGTCGTTAATGGAAACTTCGCTTGCAGATTTTTTGCGCAATGGAGAGTTTGAAAATGAAATTTTCGGCCCATCGACCCTTGCCGTTTGCGTGAATGAAAAATCGGATTACCTGCGAGCGGCGCAAGCGCTCCACGGACATTTGACGGCGACGCTGTGGGGGACGGACGAGGACCTAGCGGAATATCAGGAGCTTGTGCACATCCTCGAACGAAAGGTCGGAAGGTTGATCGTCAACGGTTTTCCGACGGGCGTAGATGTCTGCCATTCGATGGTCCACGGCGGTCCTTTCCCGGCGACAACCGACAGTCGCTCCACTTCGGTCGGGACACTATCGATTTACAGGTTCACCCGCCCGGTCTGCTATCAAAATTTTCCGATCGGCCGTTTACCCGATGAGTTAAAAAATGAAAACCCGCTCGGCATTTGGAGGTTGGTGAACGGTACTCGGACGAACGCAGACTATATACAAAAGAAATAAATCGATTTGTACGATGGGACGGTAAGGCGTCTCTCAGAGTACAATGAGGCGAAATCTATGCTGATAAACATTCCTCACTTGATCTCCTTTTTCAGGAGCCGATTCTTGAGGCACCCAAGAGTCGCTACGCTCCTTTTCTCGCTCATTCCAACGTTAGTCTTTGCAGGTACATCGGATTCAAGCCTCACTCTCAACAAACTCGGATACTTCGAGAAACGGGGCTTCAACGTACTCGTTTTCAGTAATTTTTACGACGGCAATTTCAGCGATGCTAAAATCAGCAGCATTGAAATTATCCAACAGGGCGTCCGGACCGCGACGAATGGGGACGTGAGGCTGAGTCCGACGCCGGGCCAGTGGGATCCCGTTCCGCAACTCATTGCCAGAAGAGTTTTACACGAAACGAAGGCCATTGAAGTCGATTTGGCGTATCCCGATTTTCACTTTAAGTACACGATAAGAGTACAAGAGCAGAATGCCGGAGTACAGATCACCGTCAACCTCGATACGCCATTGCCGTTGGGATTGGAGGGAAAAGCGGGACTCAATCTGGAATTTCTCCCCTCAGCATATTTTGGGAAAGCCTACTTTGCCGACGGGGCGCCCGGAATTTTCCCTCTTTATCCAACCGGCCCGACAGAAATTTCAAGCGATGGAACGATTCAGCCCAAACCGATCGCTATCGGGAAAAAATTTGTCCTTGCTCCCGAAGACCAATCCCGCAGAGTAGCTATCGACGGTGAAGATTGTTCTCTTTCGTTGTTTGACGGCCGCAATACGGCGCAAAATGGATGGTATGTTGTGCGAAGCCTTATCCCGTCAGGAAAATCTGGCAAGGTCATAGAGTGGTTCCTGACAGGCAGCAGCGCGCCAAATTGGATCAGGACGCCGGTGATCGAACACTCACAGGTTGGGTATGCGCCATCGCAAAAAAAGGTGGCCGTCATTGAACTCGACAAGAACGATACTCCTCTTACAACGGCCCGCCTTCTTCGGGTGGCGGAGGACGGATCGATCGTCAAAACATTCAAGAGTGCAGTGAACGATTGGGGAAAATATCTCCGTTACAATTATCTGACGTTCGATTTTTCGAGCGTGAAGGAGAGCGGCTTATATGTAATAGAGTACGACGGCATACGAACAAAACCATTTCGCATCGGCGAAAATGTCTATGCGGATGCATGGCACCCGACTCTCGATGTCTATTTGCCGGTTCAAATGGATCACATGCTCGTGCGCGAAGCATACCGTGTATGGCACGGGCTTTCCGACATGGACGACGCGCTGCAGGCGCCGGTGAACCACGAACATTTCGATCTGTATGCACAAGGCCCGACGACCGACTCGCCGTACAAGCCGGGCGAGCATATTCCGGGTTTGAACGTGGGCGGATGGTTCGATGCCGGCGATTACGATATCCGGACACAAACCCAATACGCTGTCGTCTCCAGCCTTGTAGAAACGTGGGAGATGTTCCATCCGACGAGAGATGAAACGACCGTCGACGAGCGAAGGCACTATGTCGAAATCCATCGTCCCGACGGCGTCCCCGACATCATCGAGCAGATCCAGCACGGTGTGCTCCAGCTGCTCGCGCAGCAACGCGCCGTCGGCCATGCGATCAACGGGATTATCGAAGCGCATCTTTCGCAATACCACCATCTCGGCGACGCCTCAACACGAACCGATAATCTCATTTACAATCCCCGACTGGACAGTCTTCAGTCCGATGGCTTTTCAAGCGGCACGTTTGACGATCGATGGGCGTTCACGAGCAAGTCGACTCCTTTGAACTACGGTGCTGCCGCAGCATTAGCCGCTGCGAGCCGCGCTCTGCACGGATACAACGACACGCTGGCGGAGGCATGTTTGAGTACAGCGGAAAAAATCTGGACGGAAGAACATACTCACAAACCCGATCTCTTCAGCCACGGGAACACAACCGGTGGGGATCTGGAATCGGAAGAATTGCACGCCGCTGTAGAGCTGTTGATCACAACGCAAGAGCCGCAGTATTCAGAACGCATCAATGGGCTGTGGAGTGCAATAGAAAAAGGGTTCATCTTTAACGCCGTTCCTGCGGTTCGAGCGCTTCCATATATGGATGCACATTACAGAGAGAAATTACGAAATCTCGCGATGACGTACGATAAATCGCTAGGAAGGTTCGATACTGAAAACCCCTTCGGCGTTCCAATCTCAACTCGGGGCTGGGCCGGAAGCGGGTTTGTCGTCGGTTTTGCCATCACGAATTATTTTCTACACCGAGCGTTCCCGGACATCATCGATTCCGAATATGTCTTCAGGGGTCTGGATTATATTTATGGATGTCATCCAGGTTCGGACATTTCATTCGTGTCCGGAGTCGGGACTGTTTCAAAGAAAATTGCCTACGGAAGCAACAGAGCGGATTTCACATTCATTGCGGGAGGAGTCGTACCTGGCGAACTTATCCTTAAACCGGACTTTCCCGAGAACAAGGAGGACTGGCCATTTCTCTGGGGCGAAAATGAATACGTCGTAGCGCTCGGCTCAAGCTATATTTTTCTTGTGAACGCCGCAAACGATTTGCTAAAGAAAGAGCCGGAGGTGATCAACCGGTAACACGAACGAGATTTTCTACTTGAAAAAGCCCCAAGTTACCACTATCTTTTGGTCACATTTCACCCCTCCGCAGACCGAGTCTCGCCGGGCGATCGAATGTTGAAATGTCCCGCTCCATGTATAGCTCACACAAATCCATTCTGTGTTCATCATGTTAACTGTATCGAGGAGAATGGCAGATAAAATTAACAACGCATTCCGCATAGTGATTTCATCCTGGTTCCGATGGCGAAATGTTTCTTCGATTGCGATCGCTCTCTTCTCGATTCTGTGTCTTCTTCCCGTGATTCTTGCGTCGCAAGAAATCCCATCCCCCACCCAAAAATTGCAGTTAGTCGCGAACGGAATAGTCGATAGCAGCGGTTTTCAGTTTGCAGACAGGAAATCAGGACAGCATTTTCCTTCCACGCAGGCAGCTCCATCGGACGCGGATCTCCGGATTGTCAATTCTGCCAACGATTGGCGTTATTGGAATGGCGTTCTCAATATCGGAATGATTGCGCTCGGCGGGGCCCTTCACGATTCTTCGTATATTGAATTTGCCAAGAAGAACATTGCATTCTGTTTCGACAATTGCGACTATTTTAGGAAACGCTATAAGGGCGAAGACAAATGGAGTTATCCGTTTGGGCAATTCATTGTTATGGAAGACTTGGACGATGTTGGGGCGATGGGAGCAAGCCTCATTGAAGTCTATGAGAAAGATCGACAACTTCGCTATAGAGAAATTATCGACAAGATTGCAGGCTACATTCAATCAAAACAAAACCGGCTGGACGACGGCACGATTGTCCGCGCATATCCATATAAATGGACGATCTGGGCTGACGACCTTTTTATGAGTGTTTCGTTCCTCTCCAGGCTGGGAGAATTAACGGGCGATGTTCGGTACTTCGACGATGCGGCCCGGCAGGTGGTCAATTTTCATAAGCGCCTTTTCGACGATACGAAAGGGCTCATGACCCATTGCTGGTACTCTGACGTCAACCGCCGGGGAGTAGCGTTTTGGGGACGCGCCAACGGCTGGGCAATGATGGCACAGGTTGACTTGCTCGATCGGTTGCCGAGGAACCATCCGATGCGCGACACGCTCATCGCACTTCTTCAGAGACAGATAGTCGGCATCGCGCGCTATCAAGGGCCGGAGGGATTATGGCACCAGTTGCTAGATAAAGAGGATTCATTTTTAGAGACATCATGCAGCGCAATGTTTACGTACACGATCGCGCGCGCAGTAAATCATGGTTATTGCGATCGCCGATACGCTTCAATCGCCCGTCGCGGTTGGGAAGGAATCGAATCGAAAATACGACCGGACGGCAAGATCGAAGGAGTCTGCGCTGGAACGGTGGTCAGCGACAATCTTGTCGATTACTACCGGCGGCCTACGCCACTCAATGACCCGCACGGGACCGGAGCGATGTTGCTCGCCGGCGTTGAAGTTCTGCAATTGCCGAAGTGAATGTTTACTATAATACCGGCATAGAAATAATTGCCACAAAGACCCAAGGGCACGAAGAAACGCATAGAATTTTCACTCAAAAGTACACATCGTAAAATTTTTATTCAGATTCTTTGCGGCTTCGGGTCTTTGTGGCAATGGTTTGATACAATACGTAGAGGATGAATATTTTGTTAATTTCCATTTTTTCCATTCAACTATTGAATGAACGACCATGAACGCAAACAGTAAACCTCAGGGAAACGCTCTTGCAGCCGACCCGCAGCAGCCGGGAGCGAAAGTGGGATCATTCCGCTGGACAGTCTGCGCACTCCTTTTTTTTGCGACAACGATCAATTATATCGATCGGCAGGTTCTCGGGATTCTTGCGCCTCTGTTGCAACATGACATCGGATGGAGTGAAATCGATTACGGATACATTGTCACTGCGTTCACGGGTGCGTACGCGATAGGTCTCCTGATTTTCGGACGCTTTATCGACAAGGTCGGGACGAAGATCGGTTATACTCTTTCTATTTTCCTCTGGAGCATCGCGGCCATGGGGCACGCGCTCGTCCGGTCTGTCTTCGGGTTTGGCGTCGCTCGGTTTGGACTTGGGCTCAGCGAATCCGGTAACTTCCCGGCCGCGATCAAGGCGACCGCCGAATGGTTTCCCAAAAAAGAACGGGCTTACGCCACGGGTTGGTTCAACTCGGGTGCGAATATCGGCGCAGTCGTCGCTCCCGCCATTGTGCCGTGGATAACCCTGACGTGGGGATGGAGAGAGGCGTTCATCTTCACCGGTGCCCTCGGGTTTATCTGGGTAGTATTATGGTGGTGGCTGTATGAGGTTCCGGAGAAGCAAAAAAGGGTGAGCAAAGCGGAGATCGCCTACATTCAAAGCGACCGTGTTGAGGCCGAGAACGAGAAAATACCCTGGTTGCAATTGCTGAAATACCGAGAAAGCTGGGCGTTCGTCGTCGGAAAATTTCTCACCGACCCCATCTGGTGGTTCTATCTTTACTGGCTTCCGAAGTTTCTCAACGAACGGTACGGTCTCGATCTGGCGCATTTAGGACTTCCCCTCATCGTCATCTATACGATGACGAGTATCGGCAGCATCGGAGGCGGATGGTTTTCAGGGTTTATGATCAAGCGCGGTTCGAGTGTGAATAGAGGAAGAAAACGGGTCATGCTGATCAGCGCCGTGTTGATCGTTCCGATCGTTTTTGCATCGACGGTAACGGAATGGTGGGCGGTGCTCCTCATCGGCCTTGCGGCAGCAGCGCATCAAAGCTGGTCTGCGAACCTCTTTACGACAGCTTCCGACATGTTCCCCAAGAAGGCCGTCGGTTCCGTAGTTGGCCTCGGAGGGATGGCTGGCGCTGTCGGTGGAATGTTCATCGCTACAGCCGCCGGGTTCATTCTACAATTTACAGGAAGTTACTTGTCGCTTTTTATCCTCGCGGGATCTGTGTATCTGTTGGCATTGCTCATCATGAATATCCTTGTTCCGGAAATAAAGGAAGTTGAAATTGCCTGAGCTGCAACAACATTAACCAATTTACGACGAGTGAATGATGATCGGGCCTTACGTCCCCTCGAAAGAGCGCTACAAGCAAATAAAATACAATCGCTGCGGAAAAAGCGGAATCGACCTGCCTGCAGTCTCTTTGGGACTATGGCACAACTTTGGCGACGTCGATAATTATGAAACAGCACGAGCGATAGTCAGGCGTGCGTTCGACCTCGGCATTACCCATTTCGACTTGGCGAACAATTACGGTCCGCCGCCCGGTTCAGCGGAGACAAATTTCGGGAAAATACTCCGTGAAGATTTTAAACCTTATCGCGATGAGATGATCATTTCGTCAAAAGCCGGCTATGATATGTGGCCGGGTCCGTACGGCGATTGGGGTTCCCGAAAATATCTTGTGGCAAGTTTGGATCAAAGCTTGCGCAGGATGGGGGTCGACTATGTCGATATCTTTTATCATCATCGGCCCGATCCGAAGACTCCGGTGGAAGAAACGATGCACGCTCTCGACCACATCGTCAGGAGCGGAAAGGCGTTGTACGCTGGGATATCCAATTACCCAGCCGAGGAGACACAGCGCGCAAGTCGATTGCTCCGATCGCTCGGCACGCCGTGTCTCATTCACCAGCCGAAATACAGCATGTTCGAGAGATGGGTCGAAGGGGAGCTGCTCTCAGCGCTGAAAGAAGAAGGAATCGGTTGCATAGCTTTCTCACCCTTGGCCCAAGGCCTGCTGACCGACAAGTACCTCAAGGGAATTCCGCCCGATTCCCGTGCCGCAAAGCCAACGGGTTTTCTCCGGCCCGCGCACATTACAGAAGATAAATTGTCGAAGGTACGGCGTTTGAATGCACTAGCCTTACGCCGGGGACAAAAACTGTCGCAGATGGCGGTGGCATGGCTTCTTCGCAAAACGGAGGTGACATCCGTTCTGGTCGGGGCCAGTCAAGTCTGGCAAATCGAAGAATCGGTGGACGCGTTGAAGGTTCCCGATTTTTCTAATGAAGAACTGACCGAAATTGAAGAGATCTTGTCCAAGAGTTAACGCCACATAATTGAAGTATTGGGCCAAGTTGTCATAATTACCGCATCTAAATAGTCAGTCCGATTGCTTCAACCATCAGAAGAACCGAGCCCATCCTTTAGCCGCAAGAGAATCTCCACCCCCGATTGATCCTTTTCGATCAAAAAGTACTTGACACTGGGATGACATTCCCCTAAATTGGGAACGTTTGCGGGAATATTTGCGGGAACGTTTGCAGGGAGTCAATTGAAACACTCAACGATAGTCGATATTGCGAAAAAACTGAAGCTGTCCGCTTCGACCGTATCTCGAGCTCTAAGCAACCACCCTGATATAAAAAAAGAGACGAAAGAACGTGTCGGGAAGATCGCAAGAGAGCTAAATTACACCCCTAATACCATCGCACAAAATCTCAAGCGGAACCGTACCACCACCATTGGCGTGCTTGTCCCGGAGATCAAGCACGATTTTTTTTCATCGGCGATCAGCGGGATTGAAGAAGTTGCTTACCAGGCTGGCTACACGATTATCGTCTGCCAATCGAACGAGAGTTTTGAACGTGAAGTGGTCAACACAAACCTTCTTATGCACCAAAGGGTAGCCGGTGTCATCGTCTCAATTTCGCAGAGCACAAAGTCGGGAGATCATTTTCAGGACGTCATCAAACGAAGGATCCCGCTGGTTTTTTTTGATCGAGCGTGCAGTGATGTTGATGCGAGCAAGGTCGTTATTGACGATTACAAAAGTTCTTTCAGCGCCGTCTCATATCTGATCGAGAAAGGGTATAAAAAAATTGCCCACTTTGCCGGACCAAAAGGGTTGGTGATTTGCTATAACAGATGGAAGGGTTACGTTGACGCGCTAAAGAAGTGGAAGCTTCCTGTCTTGAACGAATTTGTGAGATACGGAGGCCTTCATGAGCAAGACGGCTACACCTCGATGGATGTCATGATCAAGGAAGGAAAAAGGCCGGAAGCGATCTTTGCTGTGAACGATCCGGTGGCGATTGGCGCGTATCAAAGAATCAAAGAGGCTAAATTGAAAATCCCGGACGATATTGCCATTATGGGATTCTCGAATAACAAGATCACGAGCCTTGTCGATCCCCCGATGACGACGATTGACCAGCCTTCGTCTGAAATGGGAAGAAAAGCGGCAGAAATTTTGATCGATCTAATTGAGAAACGATTGAGCAAGCCAAAATCCTTGGTCTTACGAGCGGAGCTGATCGTGAGGGGATCGACCTAAAATTTTTCTCCCAACCTGCAAACGTTTGCAGGAACCAGAACCAGTCAGAAAGAAATACGGCCGCTATTTTGGCGAGTTTTGCCGAGCGTCGACCGTAAAAATCAGAAACCGTTCTCATGATTTCCTTATGGAACTACTGAACAAAGTCCGGACAAAATTTATGCAGCTTTACGGCGAGGAACCTTTTCTCGTGCGTTCCCCCGGAAGAGTCAATCTTATCGGTGAACATACCGACTATAATCTCGGATACGTTCTGCCCGCGGCGATCAATAAGTCAATCTACTTTGCCCTTTCGCCGCGCACTGACGGGAAGTGCAACGTCTTTGCCCTCGACATGAACGAGAGATTAGACTTCTCCCTTGACCATCTTCATCAATCTCCGAAAGGATGGCCGAATTACCTGATGGGTGTTGTGGACCAGCTCAAGAAAGGAGGGCATGCAGTGCAAGGGTTCAACTGTGTCTTTGGAGGCGACATCCCGATCGGAGCCGGGTTATCCTCCTCCGCAGCGCTCGAAGCGGGATTGGCTTTCGGGCTGAACAGCCTCTTGGAGCTGAAGCTCGACAATCTCTCACTGGTGAAACTTGCGCTCAGAGCGGAAAATGAATTCGTGGGCGTTCAATGCGGCATCATGGACATGTTTGTGAATATCTTCGGACAACGGGGGATGGTGCTCCGCATCGACTGCCGGACACTCGACTATACGCCATATCCTTTTGAGACCACAGACATGTCCATTGTCTTATTGGACACACGCATCTCCCATGCGCTCGCTTCCACAGAATATAATCAACGAAGGAGCGAATGTAATATAGGCGTGGCGTTAATCATGGAACGCTACCCTAACGTAACAAGTTTGCGCGACGTTTCGGTTAAGATGCTCGAAGAATTCAAACCCACGATGGCACCAAGCGTCTATCGTCGGTGCAAATACGTTGTCGGGGAAAACGAAAGGGTGCTGCGTGCGTGCGATGCGCTTACGGAGAAAGATTTGAGAAGCTTTGGGTCCCTTATGTACCAAACCCACGATGGCTTGAGCAAAGATTACGGAGTAAGCTGCGAAGAATTGGACTTTTTGGTGGATTTGATGCGAGGTGAGCCGTCGGTGTACGGGGCCCGGATGATGGGAGGCGGGTTCGGCGGATGTGCAATATCTCTCATCGAGCAAGAGAGCGTTGAACGGGTCAGCAAGAAGATCTGCGGCGAGTACCATCGCCGCTTTGGAACGGATCTGAAGCCATACGTTACCTCGATCGGCCCCGGCACGGAGGTAGTCTCTGTCAGTGAGCACGCCGCCGTTTCTGGAGAGGGTAAGTGAAAAAGAATTCAGTATAACGGGGCCAGATGGTGCCGGAGGTTCAGGCTTTTAATCCATTGCTTTGACGTATGATAAATATATTCAGCTCACTGCTTCCGATCGAGAACGATTTCGTGAAATCAAGAGTCTCTCGAGAAATCATAAGGAGAACAAAAATGTCTACTGGTACATTCTTTTTCCGAGACTCATCGGCTTGCACCATAATAGCAGCATTTTTTTTGACATTTCAATCGTTATATGCTGCGGGGACCGGCTCTGTCAAAGGACGTATCGTTGATGCGGTGACAGGCGAACCTCTTATTGGAGCAAACATTATCGTTCTCAATACGAGCTTGGGCTCTGCAGCGGACAACGATGGCATGGTCACAATCTCCAATGTGCCCGCAGGAACGCAAACGTTGAAGGTTTCTTACTTAGGCTATAAAACGCTCGCAGTGGAGGTGACAATTCCAGACGATGGCGTGCTCCAGCGGGAATTTCGCCTGACACCCCAAGCAATTGAAGGCCAAGAAATAGTTGTCACAGCTCAGGCAAGCGGTCAAAATGCGGCAATTAATCAACAATTGACATCTACGAATATTACAAACGTCGTTTCATCCGCGCGTATTCAGGAACTTCCGGACGCAAACGCTGCTGAGTCCATTGGAAGACTGCCGGGCGTTTCACTCATTCGGTCGGGCGGCGAAGCAACACAAGTTGTCATCCGGGGTCTCCAGCCGCAATACAACACGATCACTGTTGATGGGGTAGCGATACCGGGAAATGATGCGGGCAGCATTTCTACAAGCGGAGCTTACGCTACCCCTACCAACAATCCCGGCGGCCGCGCGGTGGACATGAGTATGATCTCCTCAAGCTCGCTTGAAGGGGTTGAAATCTACAAGACGGTGACACCAGATATGGATGCGGCGGTTCTCGGCGGCACGGTAAACTTTGACATCAGGGAAGCAAAGGGAACGCCCACCGGCGCGCCCTCGATCTCTCTCCTTGCTCAGGGAGCTTACAATAATCTCATGAGCACATATAACGATTACAAGTTCGTCGCAAGCGTAGAGAAAAGATTCTTCGACGACCGTTTCGGCGTATTTGTCCAGGGCATTGCGCAAAGGCAGAACCTCACTTCAAACCAACTCGGAGGTTTTTATACGCAACCCGACAAACAAGACAAACCCGACTCAATAGTCCTTGGCAATTTGAATCTCTCATTCTCTCCGACCGAAGAGCAGCGATACGATGGCACTCTAACATTGGACTACAAATTGCCGAACGGGAAGATATCTCTTGTGAATTTACTGAGTCATGGTAACACGACAACTGAATCCCACAGTGAAACGTACGATCTCAAGAACAATATCGGCGCTACCGATGACATACAGTTCGGAACGCAGATGTCATCGAATAAGCTCAACGTTATATCGAATATATTGGACTTTGAACAGGGTGTAGGTTCAATCAAGTTGAATGTGAAGCTTTCCAATGCCTACTCGGATAATCTCACTCCAAGCGGTTGGAGTCTGGTATTCGATCAGCTTTCAGCCGGGACAAATGGCATACCGGCTTATGAAGACCCTTCGCAAATTGCTAAATCAGCCGAACAGATGATAAACGTGAACAAAATGTATTGGCAGGGTAATTCAACATGGCGGAGCTTCAACAAACAGGACGACAAGCAAGCCTCGGTCGATCTCGAGAGCGATTTCAATCTATCGGATTTAGTCTCTGTTGCTGTGAAAGGGGGAGGATCGTACAGGTACACTACTCGTTATTACAATTACGATGATGGTTTTGGGAGTTTGTTCAGCGGTTCCGCCACGGGATTTCGATTATCGCTCGTTCAGGCTCTTCCGTGGCTGACGCAATCGCCATATGGTTTTGATCCTACCGGCAACCAAAACTTTCCGATTACCGGGTTCTATAATCCAACAATGAATTTTGGAAAATTCCTTAAGGGGGATTATGGCATGTATTCCGCAGTCAATGCTGGTACAATCAACACGATCATGAATGAAATAAAAATCCTTGGTGCGGCAACGACGCAGCAGCAAACAGTCCCCAGTTACCTTCCAGATCAGTACGGCAGCACTGCCAGCGATTACTCCGGAAATGAATTCAGGAGTGCCGAATATCTTATGGCAACAGTTAACATCGGTTCTCAGGTATCTATTATTCCCGGCGTCCGGTATCAGGGTCTGAAGACCTCCTATATCGCCCCACATTTTATCGGCGACGCGGATGCCACGAACCCATATCCGCAACAACTTACCCACACTGTCGTGACCCAGGACGAGTACCATGGGTATTGGCTGCCAGATGTGAGCGTGAAATATGATCCGCAGTTGTGGCTCAGTCTTCGTGGCTCCTATACCAGCACAGTCGCATATCCGGATTTCAGTCAAATTGTCCCAAGAGAGGATGTCTCCAGCAGCAGCGGGCACTATGTGGTTTGGAACAATTATGCATTAAAGCCGGCGCGGGCGCAAAACTTCGATGTTCAAGTTGCTGTCTATGACAACAACGTAGGCCTATTCGCAGTCAGTCCATTTCTCAAACGAATTGATGATCAAATATTCGGGC
>DATJXA010000162.1:0-16178 GCA_035500675.1 Bacteroidota bacterium
CTTCTTTGGCATCGCGCAATATTTTTGCCAGCTTCAGGGAACCGACGGTATGCCCCATAAACCCAACCCATATATCCTCAATAAAATCATCAAAGAGCAAGCATGGCGTAAGGAAGAGACCGTGATGGTGGGAGATACAGACCGGGATATCTTGATGGGCAAGAATGCGGGAGTGGCGACATGCGGGGTAACGTACGGCACTTTTTCCCGAGAGCAGATGGAGGCGATTCATCCCCAATGGATCGTCGATAGTTTTCCTCAACTTCTTACCATTCTGTGAACATGACCGCGAACGAACTCATCCGCAAGAAACGTGACGGAGGCGAACTTTCATCCGAAGAGCTGCAATTCGTCATCGACGGATTTGTGAAAGGGAAAATTCCCGAGTATCAGATGTCGGCGTTCTTGATGGCGGCATATTTTCGCGGAATGGCCCCCGGAGAAACAAGCACGTTTACAAAACTCATGCTTCACTCGGGCGAAGTTGTCGATCTGTCGGCGATACCCGGCGTGAAGGTCGACAAACATTCGACCGGAGGCGTCGGCGACAAGATCTCGCTCCCGCTCGCGCCTATTGTCGCCGCGTGCGGCGTCCCCGTGCCTATGATCAGCGGGCGCGGGCTCGGCCATACAGGCGGAACGCTCGATAAATTGGAATCGATCCCGGGTTTTAGAACTTCCCTCACGATCGCCGAGTACAAAAAAATTGCCGCCGAGGTCGGGCTGGTGATGATCGGCCAGACAAAAGAGATCGCGCCCGCCGACAAAAAAATGTATGCGCTGCGCGACGTGACCGCTACGGTCGAATGCATCCCGCTTATTGCCGGGAGCATCATGAGCAAGAAACTCGCGGAGGGGATCGATGCGCTCGTCCTCGACGTGAAAACTGGGCGCGGCGCGTTTATGCAGACACATGAGCAGGCGGTAAAATTGGCGACAACGCTTGTAGGCATCGGCAATAGTTTCGGAAAAGAGACGATCGGTTTCATCACGGACATGAATCAGCCGCTGGGATACGCTATCGGCAACTGGCTGGAAGTTGTGGAGTCGGTCGAATGTTTGCGGGGACGAGACGTTCAGGACGTCATGGAAGTGACGTTGGTGTTGGGAGGGATGATGGTGAAGCTCGGTAAAAAGGCCTCAACGCTGCGGGAGGGAATGGATCGGTGCAAGGAAGTTGTTGCGAACGGAAAAGCATATGAAAAATTTCTCCAGCTCGTCAAGCGGCAGGGCGGAGATATCACATTCGTCGAGCATCCCGAAAAATATCCGCGGTCAAAATACTCCGAAGACATCACAGCGTCCTCGGAGGGCTTCATCACTTCGATTGACCCGCTTGAGATCGGTTTGACCAGTATCGTGCTGGGTGCGGGAAGGACAAAGATCGACGACGTCATCGATCCGAAGGCGGGGATTATTCTGAGGAAGAAAATCGGGGATCCGGTGGCCAAAGGGGAAAAAATCGCGACACTTTACACTGACGACAAAAATGTGGTCGGATCGTCGGCTGAACGGATCAAAAATGCGATCGTCGCCGGAAGTGCGAAGCCTGTACGTTCACCGCTCATCATAAGCCAGGTAGACAAGAACGGAGCGGCTCCGTTCAAAGTTTGACTGGCATCGGTTCGATGTTCAAAATTTCATGCTCTCGATGATCGGAGAGCGTTTCATCGTTTAACTATTTTTCGGATGGCTCCTATGCGTACACTCACAGCTAGTTTCTTCGTCGCCTCTTTTTTTCTTCTTGTTCAAACCTCACTCGCCCAAGGCCCCGACGCCGTGGTGATCGTTCGCGGAACGACGCTCAACGGTTTTTTGACCGCAGTCGGACCCGTGAGCGGGAAGGCTCCATACAATGTCCTCGGCATGAAAGGAGAATATACGTGGACGGTCCAGAACGCACGCATCGCCCTCGCGCCGAACCAGGCACATTTTATCGCCGATGCGAGCGTGAAGGTAGGTCCGTTTTCGTACGGCTCAGTCGCCAACGGCGACGTGGAGATCCAATACCATCAACCGACGAACAGGATCTCCGTCAAAGTGTTGACGGCGACTTTTGAAGTGTACACGAAAATTTTCGGCAAAAAAATTCACCTCGGCGACGTCGACGTGTCGAAATTTTACCGTCCGGAATTTGAGTTTGCCGGACCGCAGCCCGTACAGCCGAATGTGCTCGTCACATTGCCGGGCGATCAGTCTAAAACGGTCTATATCACTCCCGTCGGTCAGAACCTGAAAATAGAACAGGACCAGATTGTCGTTACATCCAACCTCGTCTTCTCGGATCGCCCCCCTTCGAAGTGATCGACTTGTGGATTCCCGATAAAAACGTTCGGTCTACGACCTGGTTGAGGGAATGACGTGACCCAACGCTCGTCACGCTCGAATACATTTGGCGGGCATCCAATCTATCGCGAATCAGGGGGTCATTTTAAACGGGGAGGGGAGAAATCTTTTTACGACCTTGATGAATTCTTCGTTGTTGACGGGCTTTGTCATAAACACATCCGCGCCCGATGCGATCGCTTTCTCATTATCCGTCTCACCCTGCAAACCGGATACGACGATCACGGGCGTTTTCTTCGTGCTCTGATTGTCCCTGATTTGACGGCATGTTTCAAACCCGTTCATGTCGGGCATGACCAGGTCGACGACGATCAGGTCTGGGATCTCTTCCCGAATCTTTTGCAATGCTTCTGCTCCTGTCGACGCAAGCAACGCCTCATATCCTGCAAGGACCACATTACGTCGCAAGATTCCCCTCATAAGACGGTCGTCGTCAACGATGAGAACTTTCTTACGCTGTTCGGTGGGCATACTCGTTGAAGTTATTCGTGCCGGGCGTTAGATCACTTGATCACTGATGCCCTATATTACAGGGCTTTCAACGAGAAAATGTAGCTTTAATCAATTGGAGAATCAAGCCCTCAAACGCTCGGGTACACTCAAGTAAGGGACCCAAAAGACGTTGTGCGGATTTTGGATGATCCCAAAGTTGACTTTGTCTCTTTTTTCGACTATTTTACCAATATAGTCGAAAGGACGGTAGTGGACGAAAAGCTAACAAGGGACAAAGTAGACGGTATTGTGCACGCCGCACAGCGCCGGTTCGCCTCGTTCGGTTATTCCAAAGTGACAATGGACGAAATTGCAGAAGACGTCGGGATGGCAAAAGCTTCCCTCTACTATTACTTTCCGACCAAGGAAGCGATCTTTCGTTCCGTGGTCCAGTACGAACAGCAAGAATTTCTTACGCAAGCAAACGGCGTCCTTCAGCAAAAGTCGGCGGCGGACCTTAAACTGCTGGAGTATGTCCGGCTTCGATTGAAGTTGACCCAACGGCTCAACAACCTCAGCCATTTCCATCAACAAGGATGGCATGAAATCAAACCGATCTTTAACGATTTGTTCGCGACGTTTGTGGAGCATGAGATCCGATGCGTGCTGCACATCCTCCAGGAAGGCAAGAAGACCGGAGAGTTCCAGCTGGAACATCCGCAAAAAACCGCATCGA
The DNA here is from genome assembly GCA_035500675.1 of Bacteroidota bacterium. GTDB lineage: Bacteria > Bacteroidota > Ignavibacteria > UBA10030 > UBA8401 > JAGVPT01. The sequence continues at coordinate 3,515 of DATJXA010000162.1, forward strand.
TGATTCTTCATGTGCTGCAAGGGCTCCGCATGCGATTCCTGCGGGGTGAAGACCAACAGGCGGGGAATGAACCGGACCGCCTGCTGTTTGAACAAGAAACGCTTCACTTTACGAGTACCGTTCTCCACGGTATTTGCAAATGTAAATAATCTCAACTCACGAAAGGATATGTTTTCATGCCGGAACACGATGAGAAATCAGTGACGCAAAAGAAACCATCGCCAGAGCAGCGCGAAGTCGGCGGTGCAAACGACAGCGATGAGGAGCCGATCGAATCTGTGCCTCTGTACAGAAATGTGAAGGTCGTCGTCCCTCTGTTCCTTGTCGTCGTTGCGATCGCTATTTTTGCATGGCAGTATTACGTGAAACTGCTCGATTTTGTCTCGACGGACGACGCGTTCATCGACGCGGACCGTGTCTCCGTCAGCGCGAAGATGCTTGGCAGGATCGACCAGTTGACCGTCGACGAAGGTGATTCGGTTCGTGCGGGCGAGGTGCTGGTCCGGTTAGATGACAGCGACCTGCGCGCACAGGAAGCGCAAGCGAAGGCCTCTCTCGCTTTTGCTCAAGAGAATATTTCGCTCGCAAAGATCAACCTTGAGAAGGCGCAATTGGATTTTCAGCGGGCGGCGACCCAGTTCAATCAAAGCATTATTCCCAAAGAGCAGTACGACCATGCGCAGAGCGAATTTGAATCGTCAAAGGCGCGGCTCAATATCGCCCAAGCACAGGCGGCGGCCTCGCAGGCGCAGCTTGGAGTAATTCAGACGCAACTCACGAACACCGTCATTGCGTCGCCCATGACCGGGGTGATCTCCAAACGCTGGGCGCTGACGGGCGACGTCGTGCAGCCGGGTCAATCGATCTTCACGATCTACGATGTGAAGGACATTTGGGTGACGGCGAATCTGGAAGAGACGAGCCTCTCCAGTCTGCGGCTCGGCGACAAAGTCGACATCAGCGTCGATGCATATCCCGACATGAAATTCTCCGGAAACATCCTTCTTCTCGGCTCGAACACGGCGTCGCAATTTTCCCTTATTCCTCCGAACAACGCCTCGGGCAATTTTACAAAAGTAACTCAACGGGTTCCGATAAAGATCTCGATAGAAGAGGCAGACAGCGTTCGTTCCCGAAACGTCAAACTGCTTCCGGGGATGTCGGTTGAGGTGAAAGTGAAAGTTCGTTGACCATGCTGTCCGATACTGCAACGCGTTTCAGGCGGGGGTTCACCAATCGGGTACCCTCGCTTCATCATGAGCACACCTCTTACCGCTGGTGGGTGTTAGCCAACGTCATGATCGGCACCTTCATGGCGGTCCTCGACGCGACGATCGTCGACGTCGGCATGTCGAAGATCATGTCGTCGTTCGGCATCACCGTCGACAAAGCCGAATGGGTGATCACCGCGTACATGCTGGTCTTCGCTGTCATGCTTCCGACGTCGGGATGGATCGCGGACCACTTCGGATACAAAAGAACATATTTTCTCGCGTTGTTGTTGTTCACCGTGGGGTCGTTTCTCTGCGGTTTGGCGTGGAATGAAAATATCCTGATCGTATTCAGGATCGTCCAGGCAAGCGGCGCGGGATTGCTCATGCCTACGGGAATGGCGATCGTCACGCGTGAATTTCCGACGGAGCAACGCGGCATTGCCCTGGGGTTCTGGTCTATCGCGGCGGCCGCATCGGTCTCCCTCGGCCCGATGATCGGCGGGTATCTTATCGACAACATCAGCTGGAATGCGATCTTTAACGTCAACGTTCCAGTCGGCATCGTTGGATTATTTGCCACGCTGGTGATTCAGCGCGAGTACAAGACGGAGCGCTCGCGGTCGTTCGACGTCGTAGGATTCTTGTCGATGGCGACCTTCCTCTGTGCGCTATTGCTTGCGTTAACGGACGGCAATGCATCGTGGAACACAGCGGGATGGTCTTCTCCTTTCATTATTTCCTGTTTTGTGCTATCGGCATTTTCGTTCGTATTATTTTTGGTGACCGAATTTACCATCGACAATCCGCTCATTGACCTGCGTTTGTTCAAAGATTTTAATTTTAGTCTCGCAAACGGAGTGCTCTTCATTTTCGGGGTTGGGATGTTCGGCAGCACGTTTTTGCTTCCGCTGTATCTTCAGCTTTCTCTCGGCTACACCGCATTTCAGGCGGGATCGCTTTTTTTACCGGTCGGTATCCTGCAGGCAACTACTGCTCCGATTTCCGGCTGGATGTCGGACAAGGTCAATCCGATCGTGCCCGCGGGCATCGGCATCGTGCTGCTGGCCGCGAGTCTGTTTATCAACAGTTCGTTGTCAATGTATTCGGAACATCACCAGATCATGATCGCGCTGTACATCCGCGGGTTTGCAATGGGGTTGATGTTCACGCCGCTCAGCACGGCGGCGCTCTCCAACATCCCGCGGAATAAGATCGGTCAGGCGTCGGGGCTGTTCAACGTGATCCGCCAATTGGGCGGGAGCTTCGGCATTGCGTTCATGAGCACCATGCTTTTACGGCGCACCATTTATCACACGGCGACCTACGGCGAAGTCGTCAATCAACAATCGGATACCTTCCGGCAGATCGCGCGGTATTTAACGCATTTCAGTATGACCAAAGTCGGGGGAGACCAGTCATTGGCGGGAGCGCGAGCCAACGCCCTCATCGCATCGCACATTTCAACGCAAGCGTTCATTCAGGCGGTGTGCGACGATTTCTTAGTGGCATCGATGATCACCTTCGTCGCACTCGTCCCGATTTTATTCCTTCGCGTAAAAAAAATGCGCAAAGCGGAACATGCTATGGCGTTAGAGTAACGGGAACGTCTCTATAATTTTCTTAAGGATCGTGTATGATGAAATTACTCTCCCCGCGATGGCTTATCCTCTTCGCCATCTTCACCAAAGTCTTTGCTCAAGATTCCTTGACGGTCGACCAAGCCGTCCAGCGGGTCTTGCAAACGCACCCGGCAATTGACGAAGCTCTCGCCAACATCCGGGCTGCGGAAGCGCGCACACAGGAAGCATCGGCCGCAAAACTCCCGGATGTGAAAACAGAAGCCGACTATACGTACATCGGCCCGGTTCCCAGTTTCAGTTTCCCCGGGTTTGGAAATTTAGTGCTGGCCCCAGGGGACAATTATGACGCGCACGTCACCGGCCAATACACGATCTATGATTTTGGCAAAACCGGCACCGCCGTAGACCTCAGCAGCTCACGGGAGCAGACCTTGCGCGATGCGATGGCATTGACGAAGACAAATCTTTCGCTGCAGACGATCCGGGTGTTCTATGCGATCGTTCTCCTCCGCAAAAGTTTGGCAGTGCAGGATGAACAGATCGAAGCTCTCAACCAGCATATCTCAATGACGCAGAAACGGGTTGCGGCCGGTACGGCAACAAGCTTCGACGTGCTGACAACGCAGGTACGAGTTGCCTCGGCGCAGAATCAGAAAGTCGAGATCCAGAACTTGCTTCAAAAACAAGAGGCAGTGTTGCGACAGCTTCTCAACTTGCCGCCCGACAAGCTTCCCGCAATTCAGGGATCGTTTCAACAAGCAGAAGTTTCGCTCAACGTCGATTCCCTCAGCCGGCTCGCTGTGGAGCGGCGCACGGAACTGACCCTTGCGCGCGATGCCGAACGATCGGCCCAGCGTCAGGAAAAATTGAACTCACTCGGCAACATGCCGTCGTTGAAAATAAGGATCATGTACGGCGTGAAGAACGGATACGAGCCGAACATTTATCCTCTCCGCGGCAACTGGGACTGGGGATTGCAAGCGCAATTTCCACTGTTCGACGGCGGGCGGGTGAACCGAGAGGAAGAAGAGGCAGAGGCGACGCTGCAAGCGGATCGGGCGCACAGCCGGGACGTAGAAGAGCAGATACGTTCTGATGTTGAACAAGTGATCGCCGACGTCCGCGCGGCGGAATCGAAGGTCCAGATTTCAGAAGTGCAACTGAAGCAGGCAAAGGATGCGGTCACCATCGCCCGCGCGCAATACGAAACCGGCTCCGTCACAAACCTTGACCTTCTGGATGCAGAGACGGCGGAATCGGCGGCCAAGTTAACGAACCTCCAGGCCCTCTACCGGCTTAAGATCAGCACGTACGAACTTGACCGCGCAATCGGAGCCTCGTTGACCGATTGAGAATTGGGATTCATACCATGACTCAAGTTTCGAAGGATAGCAACGCCATGATCTTGGAGGTGAGGATCGGTCTCCCTTTCCACGCTTTTTCATTTTCGGCGTGCCGTACCGTTGCCGTGCAGGGTGGGTCTTGACAAACTCATATTGAAAACTTCGAGTCCTTCGGCCTCAGTAACGTTATCCTTACGGTCGTGCCTTTCCCTTCTGCGCTTTCGACCGTGAGGCTTCCACCGTAAAGCTCCGCAAGGGTTTTTGCAATGGCTAAGCCAACGCCGACTCCCTGTTGGTCACGATGACGGGGTTCAAATTGTTGGAAAGCCGCACCTTTATCGATTTGCTCGGTCGGCATGCCACGGCCCTCGTCGTGAACGTTGATATGTACCTCGGCGGCATTCTCGTCGCTTGAAATAACAATGCCCTTCCCTCGCTCCGAGAACTTTATAGCATTGCCTATGACTTCTTCCATAATTTTTGTAAAATGCGCCACAGATATTTGAACAGGAGAGTTCTTGACTGTTATATTGACCGAACTAAGGCGCCCCTGGTGCGCCTGTTCCCGCTCGGCAACTGAATGAATGAGCTCCTGGAGCAATGTCGTCGATTCCCGTCGCATAACTGTGATCGCATGTGGATCTTTCACCCAGGATTGCAATTCTCCGATGAGAATAAAGTTTTCCAGCAAGCGGTGCAGTCGCTGTCCTGATTTATAGATCGCCGTCCCCATTTTTTTTACTTCCTCAGCGGGCAGCTCGCCTTCCTCTTTTAAAATCTCCGCACATCCGAGGATGCCAGTAAGCGGAGTTCGGATTTCATGAGGAAACGCCTTCACAAGTCGCGTTTTGATCTCCTCAAATTGCGATTCGTAATACTTCTGCCTGAGTTTTTTCCACATCGATCGCATCTCTTTCGCAGTGATAGACTCGTCGGCGGTACGCGTCTGTAATTGACGTGACCGGCCCGCATGTCTAATGTAAGTTGTAAACGCATTGAATGTCAATCCGTTCCGAGCTTCAATACCTTTGACTTGTCGAAGGCCGATTCATCGGAGTTATTGATTTCTCGGGCGAAAGTCATTCAACGACATAGTCGGAAGCGATTAGCTTAATTTTGTCCGAGTTTTTGACGTCATTCCATGCGTGTGAACCTTGGTCTTTATTGAAGTCCCGAACGATGTCGCCCTCAATGGATTGAAAACGAATAAAGTAAGATTGCTATCGAAAAGATTTTTTCCTAAATTAAATTTCATCAACAATTATTTAGACGGCGTCGAACGGTTGTAACACGCACGATTTACGTTCTTTTGAAGTATCGCCGTAAAAAAAGTCGCTTAAATTGAATCGATGTAACACGGCGGGGTAGCTCAATCCCGACACAAGGCGTCGGGACTTCGCTGAAAATATCGTCAAAATCTCAAGGGCGGGGTAGCTCAGCTGGTTAGAGCGTCGGAATCATAATCCGTAGGTCGTGGGTTCGAATCCCTCCCCCGCTACAACAAAGAACGCCCGGTGAGTCCGGGCGTTTCCATTTTTCATCGGGTAAGGATGCGGAGATTGGCTCTTTAATTCGTATATTCGGTTCGTAATTCCTCTTTGTCACACCGCTCGGATGGAACATCTCGACCTTTAAAGTACGAGGAGCATACATCATGAACAAAAATCTTCTCTTTGCGACAGTCGTTTCGGCTCTTGGCGGTCTCCTCTTCGGTTTTGATACCGCAGTCATTTCAGGGACGACTGAATTCATCAAGTCCTATTTCGCACTCACCGACTCGACCCTCGGGTTCACGGTCTCCATTGCTCTGATCGGCACTGTGATCGGATCGATCGCGGTAGGAAAACCGGGAGATATTTTTGGACGGCGGTCGATGCTTTTTCTCTGCGGCGGTCTCTATTTTATCTCTGCGATCGGATGTAGCCTTTCACAAAGCTGGTACTTTCTCCTCTCTTCAAGGTTTCTTGGAGGTCTTGGGATCGGGGCGGCTTCGGTCATGGCTCCGATGTATATCGCCGAGATCGCTCCGGGACGTCTCCGAGGGAGACTGGTGGCAGTGACGCAGTTCAACATCGTCACGGGAATTCTGGTCGCCTTCTTTTCAAATTATCTTCTCGTGGGGATTGGGGAGAACAACTGGCGATGGATGTTCGGCGTGATGGCAATCCCGTCGGCGATCTTTTTTCTGTTGCTCTTCTTCGTCCCCGAAAGCCCGCGATGGCTCGTCAAAAAAGGAGAGAGCGAAAAAGCGCGGACAGTCCTGGGGAAAGTGGGGGCCGAAAACGCCGATGCGGAGCTCGCGGATATTATCAATTCTTTAAAAGAAGAGACCGGCGAAGGGGCGACGAAGCTGTTCCAGAAAAAATATCGCTTCGTCATCATGTGCGCCGTGCTGCTGGCGATATTCAACCAACTTTCAGGCATCAACGTCATCATGTACTATGCTCCTCTGATTTTCGAAAAGACCGGCTTGGCAACCGATGCGGCAATGCTCAACACGGTGGCTGTTGGCGTCACGAACCTTTTGCTGACGATCGTCGCGATGTTCTTTATCGACAAGGTCGGCCGAAAGACTCTTTTGCTCATCGGGGCGGTCGGCATGTTTCTGTCGCTCTTCGGAGCGGCAATGAACTTCTACAGCAATGCATCCGGCGGCGTCGGAATTTTGATCTGCATTATCGGCTTCATCGCGTCGTTCGCTTTTTCGCAGGGAGCTGTGATATGGGTATTTCTTTCGGAGATTTTTCCGAACAAGGTGAGGGCGAGCGGACAGGCGCTCGGCTCGTTCACACACTGGATCATGAATGCGATCATCGCATGGACATTTCCAACGATCCTCACGCAGCTCGGCGGCGGAAACGCCTTCATGTTTTTTGCCGTCATGATGATCCCGTTCTTCATCTTCGTCTGGAAAATGCTCCCCGAAACGAAAGGCCGCTCGCTCGAGGATCTCGAGAAATTCCTCCTGACAAAATCATAACTCTCGACACGGATTTCTTTACGTTGAACGATGGATTATCGCGCAGATAAACGAATTGTCATGACTCTCGATGCGGGGGGAACGAATTTTGTTTTCACGGCGATCCGTGGGAACGAGCAGATCCTCTCGGAAATCACGCTTGCGTCGCATGCGGACGACCTCGACCGATGTCTTGCCAGCGTTGTGGAAGGGTTTCAGAAAGTAGAAGAGGGTTTGCCCTCTGCGCCTTCAGCGATCAGCTTCGCTTTCCCCGGCCCCGCTGATTATCCACGAGGCATTATCGGAGACCTGCCGAACCTTCCCGCGTTTCGCGGGGGCGTCGCTTTGGGACCATTCCTGAAAGAGAAATTCGGCCTTCCCGTTTTTATCAACAACGACGGAGATCTATTCGCCTTCGGCGAGGCGATCGCAGGGTATCTTCCATACGTCAACGCATTATTGGAGCGGGCAGGGTCATCGAAGAGGTTCAAGAATGTGCTCGGCCTGACCATAGGGACCGGTTTTGGGGCCGGCATTGTCCGCGACGGAGACCTATTTCTCGGAGACAATTCGATCGCAGGGGAAATATGGCTTCTCAGAAACAAGCTTCATCCGGAGACAAATATCGAGGAGAGCGTCAGTATCCGGGCGGTGAGAAGAATGTATGCGCGAGAAGCGTGTATCGCGTTCGAAGGGTCTCCGTCTCCGAAAGAGATCTTCGAGATAAGCAGAGGAATATCTGATGGGAACAGGGCGGCGGCGATCAAGGCTTTTCAGGAAATGGGAGAAGCGGCCGGCGACGCGATCGCGAACGCGATGACCTTGATCGACGGACTTGTCGTAATTGGCGGAGGGCTTGCGGGTGCGGCGGACATATTCCTTCCCGCCATCGTCAAAGAAATGAACGGCACATTTATTTCTCCGGACGGAAAACAATTCCGAAGGCTCGTTGCGCATGTCTATAATCTCGAAGATAAAGCGGATCTGGAAAAGTTTCTTAAAGGGTCTGTGAGAGAGATTGGAATTTACGGGACCGACAAGAAGATCGCCTACGACCCCGAAGCGCGAATCGGAGTAGGCGTCTCAAAGATCGGAACGAGCAAGGCAATTTCGCTGGGAGCTTACGCATTCGCATTGAATGCGCTCGACCGATAGCATGACCTCCTCCATATCATTTTTTGACATGTCAAATATTCCAATGCCACAGGGTACGAAACCGATTCTGTTCAAATCGGTCAATCGACTCTTATCCGTTTCGCTGCTAGCCCTCGCACTCATTCATGCGGCGTCCGCTCAAGAGCGCCCGGACCTTGCGGATTCAGTGAAACAAGAATTTTTACACGCATGGAACGGGTACAAACACTACGCGTGGGGACACGATGAGCTGCTCCCATTGAGCAAGAAACCTCGCGATTGGTATGGAACCTCACTCTGCATGACTCCGGTCGACGCGTTCGACACGATGATGCTCATGGGACTTTCCGAAGAGGCAAATGAAGCCAAGCAGCTTATCATCGACAGTCTTTCGTTCAACAAGAATATCGAAGTGCAGGCTTTCGAAATTATCATACGTGAACTCGGGGGACTTCTCTCTGCTTATCAATTGAGCGGAGACAAAAGATTGCTTTCGCTTGCGGAGGATTTGGGGAAGCGGTTGTTGCCTATCTATAATTCAAGGACCGGGATGCCGTACCGGTATGTCAATCTTGTGACAGGCAGAATCCGTGACTCGATAAATAATCCCGCCGAAATAGGGACAGCGCTAATTGAGTTCGGCACGCTCAGCAAATTGACCGGCGACCCTGTCTATTACGCAAAAGCAAAGAACGCTCTTGTGCAGTTGTTTCAACGGCGGTCGACGATCGGACTGGTCGGAACCTGGATCAACGTCGAAACGGGGGAATGGGTCGATACGTCGAGCCATATCAGCGGGGCGATCGATTCGTATTATGAATATCTTCTGAAGTCATGGCTTCTCTTCGGCGATGAGGACTGCAGAACGATGTGGGACGAGAGTATTTTGGCGATCAATAAATATCTTGCCGATAGGACATCTCACAACCTCTGGTACGGTCATGCAAACATGGGGTCCGGCGTGCGCACCGAGACGGCGTTTGGGTCGCTTGACGCTTTTTTCCCGGCTGTGCTTGCGCTCTCGGGTGATCTTCAGAGGGCAGCGGCACTGGAAGGGTCGTGCTATAAAATGTGGAATCTATACGGGATTGAGCCCGAGGAAATCGATTACGCTTCCATGAAGGTCGTCGATGCGAGATATTTTCTCAGGCCTGAGATCATCGAATCCGCGTACTACCTTCGCCATTTCACCGGCGATCCAAAATATGTCGATATGGGAAAAACTTTTTTCCGCGGAATTGAAAGGTATTGCAGGACGGATGATGGGTACGCGTATTTAAAAGACGTCACGACGAAAGAACAAGGGGATGAGATGCCGAGTTTCTTCTTCGCGGAAACACTCAAATACCTTTACCTGTTGTTTGCCCCGGACAACACGCTTCCGTTTGACAAAGTTATTTTCAACACCGAGGCACACCCCATCCGCAGATCGTTCTAAGCTGCGGAATGGTTTCTGGCGGTTCGGTAAAAGGGCTAACGATACCAAACATGAAAACGCGACAAGAGATCAACAGGGAATATAAAGAACGGAAGAAACCGGCCGGCATATTTCAAGTAAAAAATATTGCCAATGGGAAAGTGCTTCTCGGGAGCAGTCTCAATCTGGAAGGTCCTTTAAACGGCCACAAGTTCATGTTGTCGACGGGAAGTCATCGCAACCCAGCGCTGCAGAAAGATTGGAACACCTTTGGCCCCGAAAAATTTATTTTCGAGATTCTAGAGGTGGTAAAAGTAAAGGACGACCCGAATTTCAACCTGGATGACGAGTTGACGTTGCTTGAGCAGATTTGGATAGAGAAGCTTCAGCCGTTCGGCGAACGAGGGTACAACCCTGACGAGCATATTCGCCAGGCATGATTTTCTGTATTCAACGCTTCAAGGTTACGATAGCACATTTTGCAGTTTTGACTCGTCAATTTTAGGAACTAAGAAACCCGCCACATCTCCGACGATAACGATTCCCGGGGCTTCTCCATCGTATTCTTGAGCCTGCGTCCCGATCGTACCGAGTGTCCCCCGAACAACGACCTCTTCCTGCGTTGTCCCGCCGAAAACGATGACAGCGGGGGTGTTCGAGGAGAGTCCTTCGTCGGTCAATTTCCGAGCGATCCTCTGAAGATTTTTGATTCCCATATAAATGACGATCGTGTCGATTTTCGCAACCGCCTTCCAGTCCAATCCGTCTTCTTTGTCTGCAGATTCACTCCCCGTTACAAAAACGGCATTGGAAGAGATGCCGCGATGGGTCAAAGGTATACCTAACGAAGAGGCAATGCCGCTTCCGGCAGTAATTCCCGGGACGACCGTCACTTCGACGCCGGCCTTGCGAAGAAATTCCATCTCTTCACCTCCGCGCCCAAAGACGAACGGGTCGCCGCCTTTCAGCCGCACAACGGATTTTCCTTCATTCGCTTTTTGAGCAAGCAGAGCGTTGATCTCCTCTTGTCGAAGATAGTGTCCGTCGGAACGCTTTCCGGCGAAGATCTTTTCGCAGTCTCGCTTTGCCCGGTCAAGGAGCTCGAAGTTGACGAGCGCGTCGTACACGATAACATCCGCCTGTTCAAGGAGACGAAGGCCTTTTACCGTAATGAGATCGGGATCGCCGGGTCCCGCTCCGACAAGCGTGACCGTCCCGCGGGCGGGCTCTTCGACGTGCGCGACGCCGGCCAGTTTCCGGCGTTTAAGTTCGTCGCCGACGATCGATTCAAAAACGGATTTGCGCGTTTCCGGTTCCGGGAACAATGCATGGACGGAGGGACGCAGCTCCCCGAGCGTGTCGAGGAGCTCCGGGTAGCCTTTTCCAAACTCGGCCGCGATCCTGTCACGGACAATTTTTCCGAGCGTCGGGCTTTTTCCGTTTGTCGAAACGGCAACCTTTAAATCACCGTTCTGGAATATTGAGCCGAGGTAAAAATTGCAGAGGTCCGGAACGTCGACGACGTTGACGGGAACGTTCTGCGCGGACGCTTCTGCAAAGATCTCTGCGTGTACGGACGGGTTGTTCGTCGCGGCGAAGACGAGTGCAAAGCGTCCAACGTCCCCCTTCCTGTAGGCACGCCGATGAAGAGTGATCTTTCTTTCTGCAGCGAGTGCCTCGATTCTTTCGGTTACCCGCGGCGCGAAAACTGTCACGGCCGCTCCCGCTTCCAGCAACCCGTTTACTTTTTGTTCCGCAACTTTCCCGCCGCCGACCACCATGACTGGCGCCCCGTCGGTCTTTAAAAATATAGGATAGAGAGTATTCATACCTTTGCCTCCGTTTCGATCTTTGAACCGACCGAATGGAAATTTTTTATCGTCGAGAGAAATTGTTCGGCATCTTGGAGGTACTCTCGCGCGAACGCCTCCTTCGGTTCATTCTTGTTAATGCGCAATACAAACTCTTTGAACCCTTCAGGATATTGGAAAGCGGCATCGGTTCCGTATTGCAATGCAAAATCCTTTAACACGCCGGTCTGCGTGTTGACAACGACGTCTTTTCTTAGAAGCATCGCTTTAGCGCCGTTAATGAAGACGTTATAGCTATGGTAAATGGAGTCGGCATAGTGGGCATGGCTGAACGTCTCTTTTGCCCAATGGAGTTTTTCTTCCGTCTCGTATAAAAGCGTTGCGACGAGGTCGATGATCACACCGGCGCATTCGCCCACTTCCGTTTTCAATGCGAACTGATCGTCATGTCCCCAATCGATGTAGTCGCTCGGAAAAAGGGTTGTCAGGTCGGCAAATGGCTTTAGGAGAAGATGAAAATATTCTTTGCCCATCCTGCGATAATAGTTCTCATAGTATTCGCCGTCTTCTTGGTTTTCGAGATAATCGTCGAGGAGCGCCCGCAATGTGTCGGGGCCTCTCTTGGAAGGTATTTTGATGATCTTCTCCGACAAAAGGCCTTCTCCGTTCCCAAGCTGTCCGCCGCCGAGGACGACCTGCAGGGCAGGAACCGAATGGTCGCCGACTTTGAACGAGCTGCCGTGGAAACCGATGCTCGCAATCCCGTGCTGCCCGCACGAGTTGGGACAACCGCTGATCTTGATTTTGATATTGTTGTTATAGATCAAGTCGGGATATTCTTTTGAGATAACTTTCTCCAGCTCGACGGTGATGTTTGTACTGTCGGAGATGCCGAGGTTGCAGGTGTCGGTCCCGGGACAGGCGGTGATATCGTTTGCGCTGTTGAAACCCGGTTCCGCAAGAGAGATCTCGGACAGTGAATGAAACACCGCCGCAAGGTTTTCCGGGGCCACAAATTTTAGCAGGTATCCCTGATTCGCAGTCACACGAAGTTCATCCGCCGCATACGTCCGTGCGATCTGCGCAAGGATGCGCGCCCTCGCAACGTCCAGGTTGCCGAGCGGCACGCGGACATAGACCCCGTAGAATCCCTTTTGTTTTTGTTCAAAAACGTTCGTCTCGCGCCATCGCTTGAATTTTTGCTCG
>DATJXA010000163.1:0-3252 GCA_035500675.1 Bacteroidota bacterium
TGAAAGATTGAGCTTGAGAAAATTATGAAACTTGTTCGTCGGCAATCCGCAGAGCATCGTCGAGCGCCTTCACGCCAAAATCGATCTCTTCTTTCGTGATGATCAGAGGCGGGGCGATGACAAAATGGCTCACCCATGCTTGCAGGAAGACTCCGCTTTTCATCATTTCGCCGGCAACTTTATCGACGAGAAGCGGAACGCCGCTGATCTTATCTCTGTATGAATTGAACGGCTCTTTCGTTGTCCGGTTCTTCACCAATTCAACAGCCCAAAAAAGACCCAGCCCGCGCACTTCGCCGATCGAAGGGTGGCGGCTTTTCAGCGCATTCAGTTTTTCTCCCATATAACTTTCCATGGCCTTCGCCTTCACGATAAGGTCGAGACGTTTCAGCTCATTGATCGCCGCGACGGCAGGGGCAAGCGTCAGAGGATGAGCTTCGTACGTGTGCCCGTGGGAAAAATAATGGTCCTCGAAATAGTCGGCGATTTTTTTTGTCGTTGCGCACATGCCTAGAGGCACGTAAGCGGTCGTGATGCCCTTCGCCGTCGTCAAAATATCCGGCGTGACGCCCCAATTCTCAATCGCGAACCATTTGCCCGTTCGGCCCCAGCCGCTCATGACCTCGTCCGCAATAAAAAGAACATTATGGTCGTCGCAGATCTTGCGCAAGCGCGGCATATACTCTGCCGGCGGAATGAGCACTCCGTTGGTTCCCACAACCGGCTCGACTAAAACGGCAGCAACGTCGCTTTCGTTCTTGATCATGTGCTCGATATAATCGGCGCATGCGACATTGCACTCCGGATAATGATGGTGGATGGGGCATTGATAACAATGTACTTCCGGCCCGAAGATAACTCCCGGAATTTTTCCCGACGGCTCCATCGCCCAACGTCGAGGATCGCCCGTCGCCGCGATCGAACCCATCGTCGAGCCATGGTAAGAATGGTAGCGCGCGATGATCTTCGTTTTGCCCGTATACATTCGCGCAATTTTAAAAGCCGCTTCGTTCGCTTCCGTTCCCGAAGTCGTGTAGAAAAATTTTTCAAGTCCTTTCGGAAGGACTTCGAGAAGGAGGCGGCTTAGTTCAGCGCGCGCATCGGTCGCAAAGCCGGGTGCAATGTAGGGGAGACTCCGTGCCTGCTCTTCGATCGCTTTGATCACCGCTTTGTTTTTGTGGCCGAGCGTAACGCACATCAGCTGAGAAGAAAAATCCAAATATTTTTTCCCTGCGGCATCGGTGAAGTAGCAACCCTCCGCATCCACAACGTGAAGCGGTTTCCATCCCTTCTGGAATCTCCACGTGCCAAAAGTATTCTTTGCGGTGATATCTACTACTTCTTGCGATGTCATCATAATGTTCGATCCAATTTGACGTGAGACATGAAAAAAATGACTTCGAATTTTTGTTAAGACGCTTCGACGAGGTCCGTGTATGATTCCGGCCGTCGGTCGCGATAGAATTGCCACACAGAGCGCACCTCTTTTATCATATCGAGATCGAGGTCCGCGACGACCAGTTCAGTTTTATCCCTGCTGGCCTGTGCAATGATCTTCCCGCGGGGGTTGCAGAAATAGCTTTTCCCGTAAAATTCGCCGATGTTCCATGGCGCTTCTGTCCCAACTCGGTTGATTGCGCCGACATAATACCCGTTCGCAACGGCGTGAGCGGGTTGCTCCAATTCCCACAAATACTCCGACAGCCCTGCCACGGTTGCCGAAGGGTTAAAAACGATTTCTGCTCCGTGAAGTCCTAAAATTCTTGCCCCTTCCGGGAAATGCCGATCATAACATATATAGACTCCGATGTCGGCGTAGCGGGTTTTAAACACGGGGTATCCGAGGTTTCCGGGTTTAAAGTAAAATTTTTCCCAGAAACCGGGGTCGACCTGAGGAATATGATGTTTGCGGTATTTCCCCAAATATTTTCCGTCGGCATCGATAACGGCCGCTGTATTATAGTATATCCCCGTCATTTCTTCTTCATAAATCGGGACGATGATGACCATTTGATATTTTTTTGCGATATCCTGCATCAGCTTTACTGTTGGCCCGTCGGGAATCTTCTCAACCATCGCGTACCATTTTGTTTTCTGTTCTGCGCAGAAATACGGGCCAAAAAATATCTCCTGGAGGCATAAAATCTGAACGCCCTTTTTTCCGGCATCTTCTATTAAGCTGAGATGTTTATCTATCATCGATTTTTTTACAATTTCAATCGGCTGTTCAGTCGAACCAGCGAGGGAGCATTGAATGAGTCCACCTTTGACAATGCGCGGCATGTCTACTCCTTCCAGCGGCAAAAATAGGATAATATATTATTGTGGTTAAGGCTGAGGCAAATAGTAACGACAATTTTAATGATTGTCAAGGATTTAGGGGCGTTTTGCTCGGCTTGTTTTTCAGAGAGTCTTTGGTTACATTAATTTGTGAAAAGATGATGAACTGTGTGTTTAACGAAGGAGAACATTTCCAATGAAATCAAAAGGTCTGATTATCGCTCTGTCTGTAGTGGGTGCAATTCTTCTTATCGGAATCATTTTTGTCGTCTGGGGAGTTTCGTCCTACAATCAATTGGTCGCGATGGATCAAGGAGTCACTAGCGCCTGGTCGCAGGTCGAGAATCAATATCAACGTCGCTTCGACCTTATTCCAAATTTGGTCGAGACGGTAAAGGGATATGCGGCCCACGAAAAGGAAACTCTTCAAGATGTAGTCGAAGCCAGGGCAAAAGTTGGGCAGATGGTGATCTCCCCGGACGTATTGAAGAATCCACAGGCCTTTCAAATGTTTGAGAAAACGCAGGGAGAACTTTCGTCGGCCCTTTCTCGGCTCATGGTTGTTTCCGAGAATTACCCCAACCTTAAGGCGAACGAAAACTTTTTACAGTTGCAGGCCCAGCTCGAAGGGACTGAAAATAGAATTGCCGTCGAACGCAGGCATTTCAATGAAGCCGTGCAGACGTACAATACAGCCGTAAAAACAGTTCCGATGTCCATAATCGCAGGTTTCGGCGGATTCGTTCCTAAAGCATATTTCCAGGCTGAAGCCGGCGCCCAGACGGCTCCCAAAGTGAAGTTTTAACCGGCTTCATTCAAAGGCAATAAAACAAAATGAAGATTTTTCTTTCTATCCTTCTTTTTTGTGTCGGAGCGTCGTTCGTTTCCGCTCAGGACCTCGCCGTTCCTCAATTACATGAGCACATCACCGACATGACGAACACGCTGGAATTTTCCGAATGGCGAACGCTC
>DATJXA010000164.1:0-6766 GCA_035500675.1 Bacteroidota bacterium
TCTTTCGAGCAGCGTATCGATGTTCTGCGTGATGTTGACCACTTCGAAACATTGCTGGAGCGATGCGATCGAGATATGGGCAGGGTTGGGATTGCATTGAAGGCTTCGGAGAAATCGTTGTTCATAAAATTCCAGCACCAATTTTTTATCCCGCTTCCACCCTTCCGGAGAAGCGACGTCTTCGATCCGGTGCTGTTCCCACAGTCCCCCCGCATCCCGAAACGTGGGAATGCCGCTTTCCGCGGAGAGACCGGCACCGCTAAAGACAACGATTGTCTTCATTGAGAAGGATAGTTGAGAAGAACGGTTAAAAATTCAAAATGCAAAGGGCAAAGTTACAGTGAAAAATTAAAAGTGGAAAGATAAGTTGCGCATCGAAAAAGCTGATCTTCACTCTTAACTTTGCACTTTTCACTGTAACTTTGCCCTTTGCATTTTGCACTTTTAACTTTTCCCCCTCCACATAAGCCCTCTCCACAAACCGCTCACCGCACTTAAAACGGCGTCCTCGATCCATTGAATGGAGGAAGCGGTTTATGCGGAAAGCTCCCGTCGCGCATCGCCGCGTCGTATGCAAACGCCGCCATAATCATCGAGGCCTGCTTCATATCATTTTCCTGGATGCGATCGAACACGTCCATGTTTGAATGGTGCGTGCGCGTTTCATAATCGATATCGTCCTGGATGAACTGGAAGCCGGGCAAGCCGATCGCATCGAATGATAGATGATCCGTTCCGCCGGTATTCTCGAGCGTCAGCGTCGAAGCGTCCATATCGGCAAACGGATCGAGCCACGCCCTGAAGATCGGGCCGACCGCTTCATTTCCCTGCAAATAAACTCCACGAAACTTCCCCGTTCCGTTATCATCGTTAAAATAGACATAGAGCTTGTCGTACTCCGGTTTCTTTTTTATTTCGCCGTAAGTGCTTCCCTCTGCCGTCTCTCGTTCGCCAAAATGTTTTGCAACGTACTCGCGCGACCCGAGCAGCCCTTCTTCTTCGCCTCCCCATAACGCAATACGAATCGTGCGGCGCGGTTTCAGGCCTAGCGTCGTAAGAATGCGCATCGCTTCCATGCAGACTGCCGAACCGGCGCCGTTGTCCGTCGCACCCGTGGCGCCGTGCCATGAATCGAAATGTCCGCCGATCATGACCACTTCATCCTTCAAATCTGTCCCCGGAATCTCGCCGACGATGTTCATGCCCGGCTGGTCATCGGTGAATTCTGCCTCGAGATTAAATTCAAGCTTGACGCGGCTTCCTTTCTGAATCATCCTGATGATGCGATTGTAATGCTCCGCGGCCAGCACAATCTGCGTGAGAACTTTCGGCTTGGAAGGATCATAAGGGTTGATCCTCCTGTCGAACGGCGTCGTCGCCGGTTGAACGACCGTGGCGGCCTGCACAAATAAAGTTCCATCGTCGCCCGCGGAATTCTCGACTGTGAGCGCTGCTCCTTCATCTTGGCAAAACTCCAGCCTTTTCCTGGCCATGATGAACCGTTCCCTCAACATGCGAAACGCCGCGGTGTCTCTCCTTCCACCCCGGCCTCGTCCTCTCGGAACGTCGGCGTTCGCCATCTTCAACAACTCTTCGTCTGTCAGCCGCTCGGCGTCGGGCGTAAAGTGCGCCCTCAGTTCCCGGAGGTCGCTGAGAAGCACGATCGCACCTTTTAATTTTCCCTTATATTGCTGCAATTCTTCTTCGGTTTTTGCGTCGAGGTAAACGGCATAGCCGCGGACAGTCCCTTTGGTCGACGGCGACCAGGCTTTAGGGTATGCAATGAGCGGCTGCACGCGGGGCTCGATCATCTCCGCGGAGAAATCTTTCATCGACCAGCCTCTGCCGAATTTCCACGTTTCGAACGCCACATTTTGCAGCCCCATGTCTTCGAGCCTTTTTTTTGCCCAATCGGCGGCTTCCTTAAATTCCGGCGAGCCGGTCAATCGCGGCCCGTACACATCGGAGATATAACTCAACGTTTCCATCACCTTTGAGTCGTTCATCTCCTCGTTTTTTATTTTCGTAATGACCGCCGTGTCGACCTTCTCCGGAACGGGCTGGCCGAATGCGGCCGTTACAACGAATGCTAACACCGTACAAAACAGTAGCCGATGTTTCATCGCTTTCTCTCCTTTAAATGTGTAAGGGTTTCCATTGTGGCACTATCCGAAAATCGAAACGGTCATCGCGCGGTCGAGCCGTTAACGCCTTCTTCGCGGAGGGCGACGCTGACCATGGAACTCCTTTCGTTCTCGTTGCTGCGGGATATGTCGAGGATATTTTTCGGGGATCGGTGTAAGCAGATGCGGTTCCGGGAATACGCACTCGATTTTCTTCCCGAGGAATTCTTCCAGTTTCGGAAGCTCGTGCGAATCTTCTTCGTCTGCAAAGTTGATGGAGATGCCGCTCGCCCCGGCGCGTCCTGTACGGCCGATGCGATGGACGTATTCCTCAACGTCCTGGGGCAAATTGTAATTGATGACGTGGGAGATGGCTTCCACATGGATCCCGCGAGAAGCGACGTCGGTCGCGACGAGCACGCGGATCTTTCCTTCGCGGAACCGTTCGAGCCGGTTGATCCTTTGACTCTGATCGACATCCCCGGAAAGCAGCGCGCAACTAATGCCGTACATTTCGAGGCGGTCTTTAAGCCTGCGCGCCTCGTCTCGCCGGTTCGCAAAGATCAGAACGCGCTCAAGATGTTTTTGCATGATGAGGTTGTAGAGAAGCGCCGGCTTTTCATCTCTCGTCGTAATATAGGTGATTTGTTCCACGCTCTGCACGGCGACCTCTTCCGGCTGGACCGTGACTTGGAACGCCTGCCGTGTCCACGACTCTGCAAGCCTCTTCACGTCGGAAGAGATCGTCGCGGAGAAAAACATCGTTTGCCGCTCCGATTTCGGCGGCGTGCTGAGGACGATTGACCGCACCGCGGGGATGAACCCCATATCGAGCATACGGTCCGCTTCGTCGAGGACAAGGATTTCCACTTTACCGAGATCGACTAATTTTTTCTTTTTAAAATCGATAAGCCGGCCTGGCGTACACACGAGCACATCGGACGGCGCTTGTTGCAACGCCTTTTGCTGTTTGATGTAGTCAATCCCGCCGAACAAGGCAAGTGTCTTGCACGGCACATATTTCCCGAGCAAGAGTGCATCTTTGTAGATCTGCATGACGAGCTCGCGCGTCGGCGCAAGAATCAATGCGCGCGGAGTTCCGAGCGGACGCTTCCCTGCGATGGGATGCTTTAAGACGTGAGCGAAAATGGTGATCAGAAATGCAGCCGTTTTCCCCGTTCCGGTTTGAGCCTGAGCGGTTACATCTTCTCCCGCGAGCGATTTTCCGAGAACTTCGGACTGCACTGGAGTGCAATATTCAAACTTAAGATCGTAGATGGCGTGAAGTACTTCTGGAGGGATATCGAAATCGTGGAACCTTTTTTTCCCGGGGACAACCGGGACCGAAAAAACAGAACTATCCCACGGCTCATTCGTCGCAGGGAGAGACGGCGGATGCTGACCGCGGCGCGGTTCTTGAGGTCTCCGTCCTTCACGGTTTTTCTTGTTGCGGTGCCGGTTTTGGTCTGTGTGATACCGCTCGTGCGACGGCGCGGGGGCTTTTGACGGCGGGAGCTCAACGTGCGGGACTTCAGGAGTTTTCGCTGCGAAAATCGAACGAATCTTATCTACTAGTTTTTTAAGCAATGAATCGCTGCCTCGTTATGGCCACAATATTGAATTGACTCAATGTACGTAAAACAGAACTGATATGACAGGCGGCTGTGCAATTTGTGGCTGCAGGACACTCCTTATACCGGCAATTTCATTTTGCTCAGAAATGCCGCGAACCTTGGATCGGACCTGATGTTATCGAGAAAGGAGTCAAATATCGCAGCTATTGTGAAGTACCACGAAGGGAGGCCAAAACGATTGAGAAGAATATCGACAACCGCATGAGGCCGAATCCTCCTCCGCAATACACGATAAGTGTCTGCCAAAGTTTTCGGGCTTGGACTTCGCCCAAGATCTTGCTCATGCGTGCCTGAAATTACGGGTCAAATGGAGGAATATCCATTAAATATCTTCATTTTGGTAATGATTTTTGCGGCCTTCCTGATACCCGTAGTCCCCTTTCTCTTTTAAAAATCTATCGTTACATTTCGGCAAGCGGCGAAAAGCACATTCGACAAAACAGCAAGCTTCATGGATCAAAGAAAAGTCTTCGATCGTTTCGCGCGGTGGGAGGAGATGTCGTTTCTTTTCCTTTTCCTCTTGTGCTACACTGCGACGGGCCAGACTCCCTCCGCTTCAAATTCCGCGCTTAGTCAATATCAGGAGCTCGTCGAAATCGATAAAGGTGCGTTTGAAAACGACGAGCCGACCACTCAATCGTTTGCGAGCAGCTGGTTCGACGTGACGTATGACAGCCTTGCGCTTGATGTAAATACGCAGACAAACTTTCTCAACGGAGAAGTTACCATTGTAGGAATTTGCCGCGAGGCCGGCCAGACAACATTGACTCTCGACCTTAACGACGCCATGCATATCGACTCCGTGTACGTCAACGGATCACGATCCTCTTTCATGCAAGACCCCTTTTCGTTCAACGTGACGCTCGGCCAGGCGCCTCAAACGGGAGACGCACTCCGTGCGACAATTTTTTATTCCGGTTACCCGGTCGCCACTGGCTTCGGCAGCATCGTGTTTAATACTCATGCTGGAGTTCCGTGGGTCTACTCTCTGAGCGAGCCGTATGGAGCGCGGGATTGGTGGCCGTGCAAGAACGACCAGAGCGATAAAGCTGATTCCGCGGACATTGTCGTGACATGCGACTCCGCGTTCAGGGTCGGTTCAGAGGGCGTACTGCTCTCGGTAAAAAATTTCGGCAACGGGAAAACGGCGTACCACTGGCATGAAAGTTATCCTATCGCTTCGTATCTCATCTCCATCGCGATATCGAACTATGCGCAGCTTACCTACTGGTTTCATTATTCTCCCACAGATTCAATGGAAGTTCTGAATTACATCCTTCCGGAAGACGTCCCGACCGCGTCCCGGATGCTTCCGCTCGTTCTCGACATGCTGAAGATTTATTCGGGCATGTACGGGCGATACCCTTTCATCAGAGAAAAGTATGGTCATTCGGAATTCGGGATCGGGGGCATGGAACATCAGACCATGACCTCGATCAGCACTTTCGTCGAAAACATCGTTGCGCACGAGCTTGCCCACCAATGGTTCGGCGACATGATCACATGCCGCACATGGTCCGACCTCTGGCTCCACGAAGGTTTCGCTCAATATTCGACGGCGTTGTATCTCGAAAAGGAGTACGGCGTTGATCAGTACTGGAACTACATGAAGACCCAGATGGCGTCGGGAATTTCCGCTGTTGGGTTCGTCGGAGCTCCCGATACGTCAACGCCCAAAACTCTTTTTTACGCGCCGCTGGTATACGGAAAGGGAGCATCCATCCTCCATATGCTTAGACATGTTTTAGGAGACAGCGTATTTTTTCGAGCGATGTACGCTTATGCAAACGATCCGCGATTGATGTATTCAAACGCCGCTTCACAAGACTTTGAGAGGAATTGCGAAGAAGTATCGGGAAAGAATCTGTCGTATTTCTTCCAGGAGTGGCTTTATGGGGAAGGCTTTCCGGATTATCAATATACGTGGGACTGGAAATCATCGGGGGGCTCAGGCACCGTCTCGCTGAATATCACGCAGGCTCCCGACAGGATAAACCCAGCGTTCTTCACGATGCCGATCGACGTGAAGATTTCCACTGCGGAAAAGGAGACGACCGTGACTGTCTTCAATAATGCGCAGAGCCAGAATTTCGCGATAGATTTTCCGGAAAACCCAACCTCAGTGACCCTCGACCCGGACGGATGGATTCTCAAACTCGCAGCTCACATTAAAGGCGCCCCCTTGTCCGAAGCTCAGTTGGTCCAGAATTACCCAAATCCATTCAATTCCTCTACGAAAATTACGTACTCGATCCCAAAAGCCGAGCATGTAAACCTGTCTGTCTTTAATTTATTGGGACAGAGAGTTTCGACAATCGTTGACGCAAAACAATTTGCCGGCACGTTCGAGTATCAATGGTCTCCGGGCAATCTCGCAAGCGGTATGTACATATTTCGATTGACGGCCGGTGACTCTCAAATCCAAAAAAAGATGATCTTGCTTCGATGAAACGGTAAATCTACGACGTTGGAGTCAACCGCCAGAGAGATCGCGAGTGAGTGTAAAGATTATTTCAGAAAGCCGTACTTCCTGATATGCTGGTAGGCCATGTAGGCGGCGCCTCCAGCGCTGGCGACACCGAGCATCATGCGGACCGATCCGAGCGGGTCGTCGTCTTTCCGACCGAGACCCATTTTCCATGAAAGGTCCAATCGCTTTTTCGGGACAACCGGTTCTGAAAGAAGCGCATAACCGAGAAAGGTTTTTGGAAAATCTTCCGTGATCGCGACATCGGAAGGCCGGGTAGGGACGACAAGCGAAGGATGAGAGAGAGTATTTTGGGGACCCGGGAAGACCAAACCCTTCAACATCAGCGAATCGACCCGGGGAGCCACATTAGGTTCCTGAGCTTTTGCAACCGCGCAAAAAATTATCGTGCAGGCTATCAAGCCGGAAAATTTCATCGCCTATCTGTTGTCGATTGTCATAAAAAATTTACACACTCGCATCGTTGAAGTCAATCCGCCTTATTGTAGTGCCCTATAAATACGCGAGCCCGGTACTTTCGA
>DATJXA010000165.1:0-5858 GCA_035500675.1 Bacteroidota bacterium
TTAAAATTCCAAGGGAAAAATTGTTGCTGTTGAAAGCCTTCTTGGCAAAAAGTCTGGCCGGAAAAGTGCTGCTATTTTTGAAAAAATGAAAGAAGTAATCGCCCGCAGTCTGAGCGCTGTCTAGATTCACCAAAAGTGAATAATAGATATCGCCCGAAGTAACTCCATTAGGATAACTTGCCCAGGTCTTATTCACATCTTGACCGGTTGTGGCTAATGTCGACGAGCCGCCAATATTGGAGCCAAGGTATCCTGAATATGTTAGGCCCGTGGTGACCACTTCCACGTTGGTCCCTGCGCCGCTATGCGCTGACCATCCGTGGCTGGTAAGAGAATCACCCGCGGTATAATTGAAATTCTCCGTGGTAAGCACCTGCGCCGAAACCCAAGAAGTCAACATTAGCAGGAGGAGTAATACCGCGAAAACAGTAAACGTCTTTCTCATGTGAAGTCTCCTTATTTGATTATTAATTTAGAAGAGGCTTAGAGATGAATTTGTCGGCCCGGCTTCCTGAAGTTACAATGATACGCTCGAAAGATGAAGAGACGAGAAGATTTGTGTTACCGAATTGTTATAATTTGTCCGGCACCTTAGACTTCCATCATTTTTGCGGGGATAAATATTTTTCCTCGGGGGTTTTAAGAGCAATCACCATCAAGGCGGAAGCTCTTTCCAAAAGACACCTTTCCCTCAGAGGAGTGAACGTAAATCAGTATAGTGCGCTGGTGGCTAGACGGCCAATCGGCAAAAATGAGTTGAGCGGTTGTTCTGCCAAAATATCAATATTGGCGCTCAGAAATGCAAGTTATTTTTGCGTTATGAGATGTCTATTTTTGAGGGATTGCGGTTCGTGCCATCATTGGTCGCAAATTTTTTGGAGAATCGGATTGCCAAAAGAGAAATCATTGCGTATAATTGGCGGGGTTGAAAGGAGGGGATTAGGAGATAGAAGGATCCCCGGAAAAGATGAATGATTGGAAGATTACAAAATTCCAGTATCTTTGCCCGGAGCACACATTTCAACTCTGTGATTATGCAGCCCACATATGGCTCAAAGCAATGACTTATCCCCACTTAATACCGAAGAGGTTGACATGACCCGTTCAGCTCTATATCTCGGAGTATTCTTTGCGTTGACCGTTGCTTCAGCTGCGCAAAAAAATGAGATCGGTTCCTGCATTGCCCTTGCAGACTCTTTTTCAACTCAAACATTCGAAAATGCAAAGGCGCTAGATGCTTTAATGAAAGCGTATGCCCTCGACTCGACCAATTACGACGTCCTTTGGAGACTGAGCCGGACCTACAGCGATATCGGCGAAATCCTTCCGGCAGTTACCGACGAACAGAAGACAAAACAACTTGAGGTATATCAAAAAGCGCTTGATTACGCAGAGCTTGCCGTAAAAGCGAACCCGACCGGGACCATGGGCTATACCCGCCGCGCTATTGCAAACGGACGCGTGGCGCTCTTTAAAGGAGTATGGGACTCGATCGACCTCGTGAAGCAGGTAAGGGCGGACTGCGAGAAAGCGATCGATCTCGACCAAAACAATCCAGCTGCCTACTATGTGTTGGGGAGGACGAACGCAAAGTTGTGCGAGAAGCCGAAAATTATCCGCTGGCCTCTCGGCTTAAGCTGGGCGAACTACGACGATGCGAGGCTCAATTATGAACGGGCGATCTCGCTGCGGCCAACATTTATCATGTACCGGCTCGACGCCGCGCGGACGTACATTGAATTAGATGATTACGACAAGGCAAAAGAACAATTGACCCGAATCGCGACCCTCCCTACCGAAAACCAGGAGGACAACAGATTCAGGAAGGAAGCAAAAGACCTGCTGGAAAAGATTAAGGATAAAAATTGAAAGATGATAAGATTGCAAGATTTAGAGGATTACAAGATTACAAGATTGCAAAATTACAAGATTGAGAGATTGCATAATTTTAGGCTGGCAGGAAGTTGGCATCTTAGCTAAAAATAAGACCCGGTTTTACCCAATAATCTTGTAATTTTGCAATCTCGCAATCCTATAATATTGAAAACACTTACATTCCGCCCGTGCTTGCATTTCAAACGCGAGAGTGCTATACTTGAGCCACTTTTGTAAACACTGCGATACTCCAACGTTACTGCTACATCTCATGCTGCACTAGTCATCTATCGACATTACACTTCAGAAGGAGGCTACCTTGAAAAGATTCATCCTTCACACAGTTTGTTCATGCATCGCATTGATGCTGACAACTGTTGCTGCGTCCGGAGGCGGGTTCCAATTGAACGAACACGGCGCGAGAGCGACGGCACAGGCCGGAGCGTTCGCAGCCCGCGCTTCCGACCCATCAGCGATTTATTTTAACCCCGCCGGGCTCGCCTTCCAGCCAAACGGAGAGGTCTACCTCGGGGCGACGTTCATCATGCCAACAACTTCTTTTTACGGACCCATCGCAGACGCTAACGATCCCGCGATCAAGAACGAATCGAAGATGGTCGATCAAACTTTTACGCCCATCAACGTGTACGCGACCTACCCTGCAACGGATAATTTGCACGTAGGCGTCGGAGTGATGAACCCGTACGGATTGGGAACCGAATGGGATCCGAACTGGGTTGGAAAATATATCACGACGAGAGTCGACCTGTCGACATTCTTTTATAGTCCGACCGTCTCGTACAAGATCAGCGACAAACTCGCGGTCGGTGCGGGCCTCAATATTGTCACCGGCACGGTGAAATTGCAGCAGGCGATCAACGTTATCAACACCGACTCTCGCGTGACCATCGACATGACGACGAAGACAGCATACGGTTTCAATGTCGGCGTGCAGTATAAAATAAACCCGGAATGGAGTCTCGGCGTTTCTTACCGCTCTGCGGTGAAGATGAGTGCCTCCGGCAGCGCGACGTTCGACCCGCAGTTCACACTCCCGGCGCTCAACATCGTCAACGACGACGTCACATCGTCCCTGAAACTTCCCGCGACAGCGTTCGCAGGCCTCGCGTACAAAGCGACGCCGCACCTCGAGCTAGAAGCAGACTACCAATTTGTCGGATGGTCTTCATACAAGGACCTCGAGATCGATTTCAAGAACGATCCGACCAAAAATATTGTGTCGCCAAAGAACTATAGCGATACGTACATTCTCCGGATCGGCGGAGAGTACACGATGGACATGTGGCAGTTCCGGGCCGGATATCTGTACGACCATTCTCCCGTTTCGTCGGCGTACGTCGATCCGCTTCTTCCGGATGCGAACCGCAACGGCATCAACGTCGGACTCGGATATCAGTTCACCAAAGAATTATCGGCCGATCTTTCGTACATGTTCCTGAGATTCGACTCGCGCCAGGCTCAGAACACGAGCTTCAATTTTGACGGAACGTATAACACTACGGCAAACCTTATCGGCGTCAACGTAGGCTATACGTTTTAATTCATGCCCCAAAAAGATTTTCAACCAGTATGGAGTGGACGACAATGAAAGTATCTCTTCACATCTTTGCAGCGCTCGTCGTCATCTGCGCTCTCGCGGCAAGCGGTTGTACCGAACCCGCCCCGTCAGGACCGTCGGCCGGACTTGGCGGCGTGACAGTGACGAAGTATGTCTCAATTGGAAATAGTTTGACGGCTGGATATCAATCGAACGGGTTGTATCAATCTGCTCAGATTTACAGCTATCCCAATTTGATCTCGCAGCAGTTGAATGCAGCGGGCGCAAACCTGCCTGCATTCCAGCAGCCGATCTGGCCGGATCCGGGGAACCCCGATCCGTCGACTGGAAAAGCCGCGCGGTATGAGATCATCAGTCTTAACGGTCCTATCGTCGGCCCTGCCGGAGAAACTCCGACGGCTCTCCAGCCGCCGAGTGCCGGAACTTTGCTAAGGCCGTACGACAACCTGGGTATTCCGGGTGCAATCATATATGATTTTCTCGACACTACCGATTTTGCCAGCAAATCAACATCCCGCGGTAATGGCTTCTTTTCTGCGGTTCTTCGATCGGCGCAATTTGGAAACAGCATATTAGCTCAAGCGGCTGCGTTGAACCCGGACCTCGTCACTTTTTGGCTCGGCAACAACGACGTACTGGGATATGCGACGAGCGGCGGGACTTCGCTAAACATAGTTCAGCAGCCTTTGCCAACTCCTTCCACCCTGTTCGCTCAAATGTACGGAGGATCGATCGGCGCATTGCATGCTGCGCTTCCTCATGCAAAAATTCTAGTGGCAAATATTCCCGATGTTAAAGCAATTCCGTTCTTTACGACAATGAACCCTCAAATTGCTGCTGCTATTCCGGCGGGGGTATACCTTCGCTATCAAAAGAATGGAAATTCGGGACCCGCTTTTGATTCAACACGACTGACTGAAGCCAATGCGCCTCTCATCACTCTTAAGGCGAGCGCGTACGCAGCGCTCCTTGGTCATCCGACCGGGAAATGGTATACGGATAATCATTATCCGGCTATTCCAGCCGGAATCGACACAACGATGCCATTCGGCTTTCATCCTCTCAATCCTTTCCCCGATGCATTGGTCTTGGATGCAAATGAACAAGCGGTTACGGAGCAATCGATTGCCGATTTCAACGGCACCATTGCGAGCGTCGCCGCTGCTAATGGAGCTGTCGTTGTCGACGTGAATAGTTTCTTTAACATGGTCAAGGCATCGGGATACATTGCCGACGGCGAGACGTTTACAACGGCATACATTTCAGGTGGATTGTTCAGTCTGGACGGTGTGCATCCATCCTCAAAAGGATATGGCATCGTTGCGAATCAATTCATCAAAGCGATGAACTCGGACTTCGGCATGCATGTGCCGTACGTAGATATCAACACGCTCCCCGGCATTCCGGCGCCGTTGGGAAAATACGCGGCGGAAAGAATCGGTCCGATAATTCCTTACAACGCATGGAAGAGCTTCGACGCTCTATGGGGTTCGGGCTTCTGACGCGCCGTCGATATTCTTTCGAAAAAGGGACGTGCGGTTGCGTCCCTTTTTTATTTATGCGTTCATGCCAAAAAATATCTTCGTGTGAATTCCGACGCATGCACTTGGTTTTTAACGCAAGGACGCTGGAACCGCTAAAAGTATTGGTATTGACCTGACTAAATTATTTTATCGTTCTTTGCACCTTTGCGATTCAACACCAAAGATTCAAAATTGATATTCGACGCGACTTTTCGTATTTTTTATCCGCGACTCATTGCCGAGATGGTGGAATTGGCAGACACACTAGCCTTAGGAGCTAGCGCCGTAAGGCATTGGGGGTTCGAATCCCCCTCTCGGCACTCTGCCCTCACGAGCAACAATTACGATGACGTTCCTTAATCCCTTTGTCCTCTTCGGTCTTGCGGCAGCCGTTATTCCCCTCGTGCTTCACTTGCTCAACATCCGCAAGCTTCGCACCATCGAATTCAGCACGCTGACGTTCCTCAAAGAGCTTCAGAAAAGCGCGATGCGGAGGGTGAAGATCCGTCAATGGCTTCTGCTGATTCTCCGGATGCTTCTGATCATTCTCCTCGTGCTTGGCTTCTCTCGTCCGGCGTTGAAAGGGACGCTCGCCGGCTTAGGGACGCACGCGAATACGACCATCGTCATTATTCTGGACGATACGTACACGATGTCGCTCCAGGATCAGCAGGGGTCATATTTGAAGCAAGCACAGTCATGCGCGCTCCGTCTGCTCGATCTCATCAACGAAGGAGACGATGCGATGCTCATTCGTCTCTCCGACTTGCCGCAAGCGACTATCGGGGAGCCGACACACGATCTCACACGGCTCCGGGACGCTGTGCAACAGACCCAGGCTGGTTATAAGCGACGAACGATAGAAGATGCGCTTCGGCTTT
>DATJXA010000166.1:0-34025 GCA_035500675.1 Bacteroidota bacterium
AGATCCCGTTCATCGAACTTCAATACAACATCGACCGCATGTCCAATCGATTCGTAAAACGGCTCGTCGATATAACGGCATCGTTTCTTCTTTTGATTTCGTGCGGACCTTTTGTATATTTAAAGCGTCTCTTTTCACACGCGCACCATTCCGCTTTTTCCACAGCCATTGCCGCCATGCCCAAAGTGTTACGCGGCTCGATGTCGCTCATCGGTCGTCCGCACATCGGCGGAGACGACAGCCCTTCTTCCACGCACAACGGGATGTATCTCGGGAAGCCGGGCATTACGGGCATCGTTCAAATTCATTCGGACAGGACGATGAGCCCGGAAGAGCGGGAACAGTATGAACTGTATTACGCTAAGAACCAGTCACTCATGCTCGATGTTGAGATCCTTCTGAAAGCAGCTGCCAATTCAATTCGCCGTATGCCTTGAACAGTCCGGAGTTTCCATGGGAAAAGTTGTTCTCGATTTTGAAAAACCTGTTGTGGAGTTGGAACAAAAGATTGAGGAGATGCGGAAACTCTCCGACAACCTCGACATCGCGGACGAAATAACTACACTGGAGAAGAAAGTGAGCCAACTTCGCGAAAATATCTTTTCGAACCTCACGCGCTGGCAAAAGGTCCAGCTCGCGCGCCACCCGGAACGCCCCTACACGCTCGACTACATCGGGATGATGACGACGGGGTTTCTTGAGCTGCATGGCGACCGCGCGTTCGGCGATGATAAATCCATCGTAGGAGGATTTGCTAAACTCGACGATCAAACGGTCATGATCATCGGCCATCAAAAAGGCCGCGACACAAAATCCAACCTCTACCGGAATTTCGGCATGCCCCAACCCGAAGGATACCGGAAGGCCCTTCGCTTGATGAAACTTGCCGAAAAGTTCGGAAAGCCGGTTATTACTATGCTCGATACTCCCGGCGCTTATCCGGGCATTGAAGCGGAAGAGCGCGGCCAGGCCGAAGCGATCGCCCGCAATTTGCGAGAGATGTCGCACCTTACTGTGCCCATTGTCGTGGTGGTCATCGGGGAAGGGGCGTCGGGCGGCGCCCTTGGCATCGGCGTCGGCGACCGCATTCTGATGCTCGAGAACACATGGTACTCGGTCATCGCCCCGGAATCATGCTCGAGTATACTCTGGCGCAGCTGGGAATATAAAGAACAGGCGGCGGAGGCATTGCGACTCACGGCGGGCGATTTGCTTGAACAAAAAATTATCGACGGCATCGTTCCCGAGCCGCCCGGAGGAGCGCATCGTAACCCGCAGCAAGCGGCAGCAATCCTAAGGGACACACTCATCGAAGAATTGCGGCCGCTGCAAAAAATGAAGCCCGAAAAATTGATCGAGCGAAGGATCGAGAAGTTCAGCGCGATGGGTGCATGGAATGAGTGAGGCTTCTATTAAGATCGTCTCCGATGTTCGCGTCCGCTACGCCGATACAGACCAAATGAAATTTGTCTATTACGGCAAATTCTTCG
Source organism: Bacteroidota bacterium (assembly GCA_035500675.1). Classification (GTDB taxonomy): domain Bacteria; phylum Bacteroidota; class Ignavibacteria; order UBA10030; family UBA8401; genus JAGVPT01. The sequence goes on from DATJXA010000166.1 coordinate 1,491, forward strand.
AATACTTCGAACAGGGGAGGTCGGATCTGCTTCGGCATATCGGGATGCCGTATTCGGAGGTCGAAGCGTTGGGGATCTATCTCCCGGTGATCGAAGCAGGCTCAAAATATAAAAAGTCCGCCCGCTACGACGACCTTCTTCACGTCGAGACATCGCTCAACGAGACCCCGATCGCCCGTATACGGATTGAGTATCGCGTTTTCCGCAACGACGAGACGGAACCGATCGCAGAAGGGTTCACCGTCCACAGTTTCATCAACGCTCAAACCGGCAAGCCGACGCGGGCGCCGCTCAAATTTTTGGAAATACTCGACACAGCTTTCAAAAAAGTTAAGACGAAAGGGTTGACGAATGGTAAGGCAGGAATTGCTTGACATCCTTTGCTGCCCGAAATGCAAAGGAGACCTCGACTACAAGTCCAAGAAAAATACTCTGACCTGCAAGAAATGCAAAACGGTCTACGCAGTGAAAGACGATATTCCCATCATGCTCGTTGAGGATAATGACCGCTGATGTTTTACAAGACAGCCGGGTCGGACGCCTCATCGAGCAAGCTCTCCATGAGGATATCGGTTTCGGTGATGTCACGAGCGAATCGGTCATTCCCGAGGAGCAATTGGGCCGCGCCGTTCTTCAGGCGAAGGAAAACGGCGTCGTGTCGGGGATGGAAATTGTGGGAATCGTTTTTCAGTATACCGACACGCAGATAACGACGAAGACCGGCATTGCCGACGGCTGTGTGGTCATGGCGGGCCAAATTCTCGGCGAGGTCGACGGTCCCGTGCGGGGGATCCTTCTCGGGGAGCGCGTCGCGCTTAATTTTCTTCAACGCATGTCCGGCATCGCCACATTGACGCATAAGTACGTTCACGCAGTCGAAGGCACGCGCGCAAAGATTACGGATACCCGAAAAACCGTTCCGGGGCTGAGAGTGCTCGATAAAAAAGCCGTGCGCGACGGGGGCGGAGTTAACCACCGGTTCGGTCTCGACCAGATGGTTCTCATAAAAGATAATCACATCGTCTCGGCCGGTGGAATTACGGAGGCGGTGGCGCGTTGCCGTTCCTATCTTCGCGCGCGCGACCTTGAAATAAAAATCGAAGTGGAAACGACCTCGATGGCGGAAGTCGAAGAGGCACTGAATTGCAAAGTCGACAGAATTATGCTCGACAACTTTGACCTCGGCGTGATGTCCGAAGCCGTCCACCTGATAGGCCATGCAACGGAGGTGGAGGCGTCCGGCGGCGTTACGCTTCAAACAGTAAGGCCGATCGCAGAGACCGGAGTGGACTTTATTTCTGTAGGGGCGCTTACGCATTCTCCCAAAGGATTGGATATCTCCCTCGAGATGGTTCCATAACGATGTTCTCCCAAATCAAGCGCCTCGGAGCGGAAACCGCCATTTACGGCATCAGCACGATCGTCGGCCGCTTCCTCACGTTTCTCCTCGTTCCGTTCTACACCAACGTTCTCACGACCTCGCAGTATGGGATCGTTGCGAACGTCTACTCCTACCTTGCTTTTCTTAACGTCGTCTATAATTACGGTATGGAGTCGGCGTATTTCCGTTATGCCTCTGCCCTCGAGGGAGGTGATCCGAAGGAAAATTTTAGCACCCCGTTCTTTTCGATCCTCATCACTTCGTCGATTTTTTCCGGTTTGATTTTTACGTTCGCCGTTCCGCTCACGCATCTCTTTCTCATCGGCGAAAATCTTTATCGCATTCTGCAGTTCAGCGCGGGGATCCTTTTTTTCGACGCGCTCGTCATCGTTCCGTTCGCATCGCTCCGGCTCGCGAATCGTCCAAAGCTGTTCGCGACGCTGAAGATCGTCAACATTGTTTCCAACGTCGCCTTCAATATCATCTCGCTCCTGTGGCTCAAGTGGGGGATCGAGGGAATTTTCATCAGCGGCTTTGCCTCTTCGTTCCTCACGTTCGTCCTCCTCTTGCCGCATATTATGAAAAGTGCTTCCTGGAGGTTCTCGCCGAAATTGTACAAAGCGCTCCTCCGGTTCGGTTTGCCGTATGTTCCCGTTGGACTCTCTGCCATGGTCTTGCAAGTCATCGACCGGCCGATGCTCAAAGCGTTTACGAACGACAGCAACGTCGGCATTTACCAAGCGAACTACAGGCTTGGGATTTTTATGAATCTCGTGACGTCGATGTTCGATTACGCATGGAAACCGTTTTTCCTCTCGTATGCAAAGGAAGAGAATGCGAAAGAGCTTTATGCCCGGATCTTGACCTATTTCATTCTTTCGATGTCGGCGATTTTTCTGGTCCTTTCATTCTTTATATCCAATATCGTGCAGTTCAAGATCTTTGGCCGTCACCTCATCCATCCCTCGTATTGGGGCGGACTGGGCGTTGTGCCGGTCGTGCTGCTTGCGTACATCTTCGGCGGCATGTCGATCCATTTCAACGCCGGGATATTCATCGAAAAGAAAACGGCGTATCTACTCCCGACGTCTATTCTTGCCGCAGTGTCGAACATCGTCGCTAATTTTTTTCTCATTCCGGCATACGGCATCATGGGCGCCGCGTACGCAACGCTCATCGCTTATGCTCTCGGCGCCGTAGCATTGTTCGTCATTGTTCAACGCTTTTACCCCATCCGTTACGAATACGGCCGTCTCCTCAAAATCGCCGGTTCAATGGCGTTTATTTTTTTGTTGGAATTTGCCGTAACGAAATACGGCGTTCATGTGTTCCTTCTTAAAGTTGGATTGGTCTTTTTATGGCCGGTCGTCCTTTTCTTTCTTCGATTTTTCGACTCTGCCGAGCTGTCGCGAATCGGGCGAATTTTGCCGAACAACAATCGGGCATAAAAGTAGCTCGATGTTTTATCGTGCTAAGGCACCTATTCTCGTTTTGTCACAACCCTTGAGGTTCGTATGAGACCTGCCGCTCTTTCCAAATCGATAATATTATTTCTAGCGATCTCTTTGTGTCTGAATGTCGAAACGGCATTTTCCGACGACGGCTATTCCCTGTGGCTGAAGTACACTCCGCTCGACCAAGGACGCCAATTGACGGCATACAGGAGTGCGATCGGGAAGATTGTCGTGCGGGGAAAGTCCGAAACAACTCAGATCATCCACGATGAATTGGCACGGGGACTCGGCGGGTTGTTGAGGGAAGAGATCACTTTTTCAAATTCGACCGGCGGAGAAAATGCACTCCTTATCAGCACGCCGCAAAATTCCAAGATGGTGGCCAGCATCGTCTCTTCGAATGAATTAGGCAAATTGGGGAAGGACGGTTTTCTGCTGAAAACGAGCGAAAGCCGAGGACATAAACTGATCGTCGTTGCCGCAAACGATGATATCGGATTGTTGTATGGGACATTTGGTTTGCTTCGTCTGATCCAAACGGGTAGATCGCTCGACGATATCGACACGGTTTCCACGCCTAGAATTCAGTATCGACTATTAGACCACTGGGATAATCTTGACGGCAGCATCGAGCGCGGCTATGCCGGCAAATCTCTCTGGAATTGGGGTCAACTCCCCGACACGATCGACCCGCGATACCGCGATTATGCCCGCGCGAATGCATCGCTTGGGATCAACGGTGCGGTGCTCAATAATGTTAACGCAAATCCTCAAATTCTCGAGCACGAGTATCTTGCAAAAATCGCCGCTCTCGCAAATGTTTTTCGTCCGTACGGCATCCGTGTTTTTCTCTCGATTAACTTTGCGTCGCCTATTTCTGGTAGTTTCGAGTTAGAAGGGAACAGGAAGGGAGGCATTGGAAATCTTTCGACCGCCGATCCTCTGAACCCGGATGTGCGGTCATGGTGGAAAAATAAAGTGAAAGAAATCTACGAGCTCATTCCCGATTTCGGCGGCTTCCTTGTAAAGGCGAACTCGGAGGGAATGCCGGGTCCTCAGGATTACAATCGGAGCCACGCCGACGGCGCCAACATGCTTGCCGAAGCCCTTGCGCCGTACGGGGGTGTTGTCATGTGGCGGGCGTTTGTGTACGACCAGGACGTCGATTTCGACAGAGTGAAGCGCGCCTATAAAGAATTCGTTCCGCTCGACGGAAAATTTCTTCCGAACGTGTTTGTTCAGGCAAAGAACGGGCCGCTCGATTTTCAGCCGAGAGAGCCGGTTCAGCCTTTGTTCGGCGCGATGTCGAAGACGCCGCTGATGCTCGAGCTGCAAATCACTCAGGAATACCTGGGTCATTCGACGCACCTCGTCTATCTTGCGCCGATGTGGAAGGAGTATTTTGAATTCGATACCTATGCGAAAGGACGCGGCTCCACGCTTGCGTCGATCATCGATGGAACGCTTGAACACTATACGATGACTGGCATCGCCGGCGTCGCAAACACGGGCGACGACCGGAATTGGTGCGGGCATTTTTTTGCTCAGGCAAATTGGTACGCTTTTGGGCGCCTTGCATGGGACCACACACTTAGCTCCCAGGAAATTGCCGATGAGTGGATCACAATGTCTCTCACTCGTGACACCGCCGTCGTCAGCACTGTCCGGTCGATGATGATGGGTTCGCGTGAAGCCTGCGTCAATTATATGGAGCCGCTCGGATTGCATCACATTATGCAGACCGATTTTCACTACGGACCCGAGCCGTCGTATGACAAAGGACGGCCGGATTGGACGCCCGTGTATTATCATAGAGCAGACAGCATCGGAATAGGTTTTGATCGAAGTTCAACAGGGACGAATGCGGTAGGCCAGTATTTTCCTCCAGTCAGGGAAATGTTCGATAACATCAATACCTGCCCCGATAAATATTTGCTCTGGTTCCACCATGTTCGATGGAATTACAAAATGAGGTCGGGAAGAACGCTTTGGGGAGAACTCTGCGCAAAATATTATGAAGGAACTGATTGCGTAAATGGCATGCTGACAACGTGGAACGGCCTTCAAAAATCGATCGACCCGGAAATATTCTCCTCGGTCAAAGCTAAATTGGAAAAGCAGAAGATCGATGCGGCCATTTGGAGAGACACATGTCTCGACTATTTCCAGAAGTTCAGCAAGATGCCAATTGTGCCTTGAACTTTTTATCCGTTCTTAGTTCGGCGTTCGTAGTTGTTGGTTCTGGGGTTCATTGCGTGCAACTACGTACTACGAATGATGAACCACGAGCCGACCAGAAAATGATAACTTGACAAACGGTAACCCGCGTTGTATATTCAACCATAAGGTTTGTTCTTTTCAATATCATGAAGTTGGTGCCCCGATTGCCACGACGGCCTAAATAATCGGGGTGAAAATGGGAATCTCGTGATCCTCTAAGGAAAATCGAGAGCTGACCCGCAACTGTGACCCTAAGACCTTGACCAGGTCCCGAGGGAAGCCAGGAGACCTGCCAATTTTAATTCATAGAGCAAAGCCTTCGAGGAAAAAAGGTTGAAGCAATCGCGTTGCACACAAGTTCAGTTTTTCAACCCCGATTTTCTCCTGAAGGTCGGGGTTTTATTTTGAGCAGCAGCTCAAGACGTTTTTTGTTGAGAATTTGAGTATCAAGTTTCTCTTACTTTTATCACACTGTTAAATGTGGAGTCCTCTTATGAATAAACAGAATGTTCTCCGGTATGGAGCAGCCGTGGCATTTATCGTCATCGCGGCATTCTCCAGGTTGCTGCCCCATCCTGCAAATTTTACCGCAGTAGGCGCCCTCGCGTTGTTCGGAGGCGTCTATCTCGATAAAAAATTTGCTTTTCTTATTCCCCTTCTTGCCATGCTGGTGAGCGATTACGTTATCGGCTTTTACGGCGGAATGTACTGGGTCTACGGAAGCTTCGTGCTTATCGGCTTCGTAGGCTTATGGCTGAAGAATCATAAAAAGCCGGCAGTTATTCTTGGCGCAACGCTTACCAGTTCCGTCCTCTTTTTCGTGATCACGAATTTTGGAGTCTGGATGACCCCCGGTTCTATATATGCACCTTCGTGGGCCGGGCTAGTCGACTGTTACATCTCGGCGATACCGTTTTTCCGAAACACGATCGCCGGCGACGTTGTGTTCGTCTCGGTGATGTTCGGCGCCTATGAGTTGTTGTTGTCCACGCTGAAAAAAATGGAATCGGCCAGCCAGCTTAGCGTCGGCTGATTTTCGGCGAACGTTCTTTCTTATAGCGATGTTGGTGCCCCGATTGCCGTCATGGCCTAAATAATCGGGGTGAAAATGGGAATCTCGTGATCTCTCTTAGAGAAAATCGAGAGCTGACCCGCAACTGTGACCCTAAGACCTTGTCAATGTCCCGAGGGAAGCCAGGAGACCTGCCAACATTATTCGTCATCGCCTTCGAGGGTTTGAGGATTGGTGACCAGACAGAGTCAACGAACAACCGAATTGTTTGGTTTACCCCAGCTTTCTTCCGAAGGCTGGGGTTTTTTATTTTTCAGAAAGGAGAACAGATGCCAGTCGAAAAAGCGGTGTTCCACTGGAGCGGGGGGAAGGATTCGGCGCTTGCTTTGCACAAGGTCCTTTCGAATAAAGACATCGCGGTTTCAACGCTCCTCACGAGCGTTAACGAACAGTATCGACGGATTTCCATGCATGGCGTGCGAGCGGAATTATTGGAGCGTCAGGCGGAGAGCATCGGCATCCCTCTTGTGAAAATGATGATGCCGGAAATGCCGGATATGAAAATGTACGAGGCCATCATGAAAGAAACGCTCGTCCGCCTCCGGGGTGCGGGAATGACGGCGAGCATTTTCGGAGATATTTTTCTTGAAGACTTGCGAAAGTACAGGGAAGACAATCTTGCGGCAATGAACATCAAGCCGATGTTTCCGCTATGGAAAGTCCCGACTGACCGCTTGGTTCGAGAATTCATCGAGCTGGGGTTCAAAGCCGTTGTCGTGTGTGCGAACGATAAGTATTTGGACCAAGAGTTCGTCGGGAGAACGATCGACGGGACGTTTCTTGCAGACCTCCCCCGCAATGTCGACCCATGCGGTGAGAACGGAGAATTCCATTCATTTGTCTACGATGGACCGATTTTTACATCGCCCGTTGCTTTCGAGTTCGGGGAAGTCGTTCACCGGAAATACCGGCCTGTGCGCGACGGGCTTAATTCTCCGGACGATTGCTTCACTTCTCCTCAGCCTTTTGACGGCGGATTTTGGTATTGTGATTTGAAACCGGTGAAGAGTTAAACGCGCAGAACGAGACATTCTTGCCACAAAAAAGGGATCTCGACAAACAGATTATACCTACGTAGAAAAGGAGCGGAAATGAAAATTGCGATTGTGTTCGGCTTGTGCATGGTCCAGAAATTGTTGTTTGCACAGAATCTGTTCGTTGCCAAGGCCGCTAATTTCGGGATTGATTCGGTCGCCGAAGATACTGCCAAAATATACAGGCTTAACGAAGTGGTGGTGAGCGGAACCAGAAGTGAAAAGAAAACTAATGAAGTGGGAAGGAGCATCAGCCTCATTAGCAAGGATGCAATGAACAGTTCAATTTATAACAGTGTATCTGAAATACTTTCACAACAAGAAGGAATGTATATTGTCGGCACGGGACAAAATCCAGGCATGGTTCAAAGCATTTTCATGCGTGGAGCGGCCAGCAATCAAACTGCTATTATGATTGATGAGGTGAGAATAACTGACCCTTCCACCCCAAACGATGCACTTGATCTATCGGAATTGTCGCCGGCTGGAGACGATCGCATTGAAATAGTCAGGGGCTCGCACAGCACATTGTATGGATCTTCGGCTATCGGAGGAGTTGTCAGCATCTTTACCGAAAAAAATGGGAGACCGGGATTCAATTCCGACGTCGATATTGAAGGAGGGAACTTTGGGAAAGGGACTTCCGTCGTCTCCCAAAATATATTTTTAGATTACACCGATCCTATTGGTGTGTATGTTAATACAGAACTCGAGAACTCGGATACGAAAGGGCTCGATGCGACGGTTGATACAGTGACCAACCCCGCCACATTCAAGCATAGGGACAAAGATGGGTTTGACAAGACTGATTTCGGAGGGAAAGTGGGATTTAGGAACGAACGCGTCGATGCGTATATATCGTACAAGAAAAATCACCAGTTTGCGGACCTCGATAAAGGCGCATATACCGACGACGATAATGCCGCCTTAAACTTTCGAAGAAATCTTTTCACATATGGAGTGTCTGCTTTACTGAATGACCATTGGACTATAAAATTCCTCGGCGGTTATTCTGATATGACGCGAATAACGGTTGACGACTCTTCAGTGGTAGACAACATTGGCAATACCGATCACACATATTCCGACGGGACATGGAAAGGAAGCATGGGAACGAATGAACTTCAAGCCAATGTTCACCTCGGGAGCGTTGAGGCGGTCGTTGGGGGAGGCCAATCCAAAGAAACCATGACTACCAAGACTTTTCTTTACGCGGGGAGCGATTTCGGCGCCTTCGAATCTTCAAGCGATTTGGACACGTTGCATCTTCACGCATACACAAAATATGTATTCGGACAACTTGAATTACAAGGGAACATTATTAACGACGCGTTACGTCCATTGTCGCTGGTGTTGGGAGCGCGACTGAATGATCATAGCGCATATGGAACCAATAGCACTTACGAAATTAACCCATCGTTCAAAATCGGCAATGGCTCGCTCTTGTACGCTTCTTATTCAGCGGGGTTCAACGCTCCATCGTTGTACGAGCTCTATGATCCCGATCTATACTACACTTCGGACATCACAAGAGGGAATAAAAGTTTGAAGCCTGAAACATCGTCGTCGTATGAGCTTGGCATAAAACAGGTTATTGGAAACGCGAGCACGGGAATCTCTTATTTTTCTGAAGTTACCCGCAATCTTATTGAAGATGTATACCTATGGGATAAAAATATCCCAATCGATTCCCTCGGAAGCGATCCCTTTCGCGATGATTTCCGGGGCGATACGTACCTCAATGTCGGGGAACAAACAACGCACGGTTTCGAGTTTTTTCTGGTATCTGAAATCTCAAGCCGAATCACTATGTCAGGAAACTTCAGCCTTGTTAGCGGAAAGTTGCGGTATGACCCTTCAGCCATCAACGCTCCTCAGAATGAAGGGAATCATGTCCAGCTTTACAGCAATGGAAGCTTTCTCACCGGAGATGTGACAACAATTGGATTAGTCCGCAGACCGAATACCGCAAACATACGGGCCGCATACCAGGCGACGGACCAGCTTTCTTTGAGAATTGATGTCCGCTATGCCGGGCCCCGCGACGACGTTTTTTACGATTCAAATCTCGGTCCGTACGGTGCTTTAGCTGCCGTCCGCGTTGCGGCATACACTTTGACTGATTTCTCCCAGGATTTCATTTGGAGCAAAGCGCTCACTATTCGCGGGAGGATTGAAAATATTTTCAATATAAAGTACTCTGAAATAAACGGATTTACGACCAGAGGACGGGGGGTCTACATTGCTTTGAGGTATTCTGGTCAGCCATTCTGAGAAAATATCCGTGTTGTCAGCGATCGCATTGTGATATAATGTTCCCAGAAAAGTAGTTTGATAGCTTCTATCCGAAGGTTCTCGACCCTTAGACTTTTCGGATGTCAATGAGGAGCTGTCAATTTCTGCGTCGATGAGACGTGAGGCTTTGCCCGAATAGATTTGCGATCCGGCTGATGGTCGTTTCAAAATCCACCCTATATCTGTTATTTGAGTAGAATTTCGAACGGTTTTTCCCTACCTTTTACCGTCTCAAACAATTTTTTAATGCTTAGGTATTCCTATGTCGCACGTTCGCTTTCAACTTGGAACTCTCGTCTCGCAGGTTGACGCCTCAGTGCAGGAATTTCACTCTGCACAAATTATCTCGCGGATTTGGAAGAAGGATCACTCCATTTGGCGCACGGAAGATGTTCACAAGAAATCCATTCTCAACAGACTGGGATGGTTGCACAGTGTCGAGTTGATGCAAAGGCACATTTCCGAACTCAGGGCATTTGCTGAAGAGATCAAGGTCGATGGTTTTAAGCATGCAGTGGTTTTAGGGATGGGAGGGAGCAGTCTTTGCCCTGATGTGTGCCGGGCAACCTTCGGGGCAAAAAAGGGGTACCCGGAATTGCTCGTTCTGGACAGCACGAACCCCGTGTCCGTTCGGCGGATCGAGGATGCGATCGATCTCGAAAGGACGCTCTTCGTCGTGGCGAGTAAATCCGGCGGGACGACGGAAACGAAAATGTTCTATAAATATTTCTACGATAAAGTCGAGCGGAAGAAAGGCAAAGCCGGACAACATTTCATTGCCGTCACGGATGCCGGGACGCCGATGGAAGAAGAAGCCAAGTTGAAGAAATTTCGAAAGATATTTTTAAACCCGGAAGATATCGGCGGCAGATATTCTGCGCTATCATATTTTGGGGTCGTTCCGATGGCGTTGTGTGGAATGGATATCGGACGCATTCTTGGGAGTGCGGCAGCGATGGCAGAGGCGAGCCGATCGCCCGTACTTGAAAAAAATTCCGCTGCGATGATGGGCATTGTGATGGGCGAGGCGTGGAGTGCCGGAAGAGATAAGCTGACTTTCGTCGGGTCGAAAGGGGTTGAAACTTTCGGGTATTGGGCTGAGCAGTTGGTCGCCGAGAGTACCGGTAAAGAAGGCAAAGGCATTGTGCCGGTCGAAGGAGAATCGCTTAGGGGCGATTACTCAAAGGACCGGTTTTTTGTTTTTATGAGGCTTCGGAGCGACGATTCCCTTGCCGCATTTCGCCAAGGCGTCGAAGCGAAGGGCTATCCCGTCGTCGAAATCGTCCTGGACGATACGTATGACTTGGGGGGAGAATTTTTTCGATGGGAATTTGCAACGGCGGTCGCAGCAGTAGTGATGAATATCAATCCCTTTGATGAACCCAACGTCAAAGAAAGCAAGGACAATACAAATCGGGTCATTGACGAATTCAGGGAGTCTGGCATGCTTCCAACACAAGATCTCGGTGCGGAAGAGGAGGGCTCCAAAATATTCAGTGAAACTTCGTATCGAGAACGACTATTGCAGGGAACAGCGGCACTATCGTTCAACGGCATGATTCGGTCTCACGTTGATCAATCCGTTGCGGGCGACTATATTGCCGTACTTGCCTACATCGACCAGAACGAAGATAATTTCCAGAAGCTTCAGCAGCTTCGTCAAGCCATCCTCGCGAGAACGCAACGTCCGACAACGATCGGTTTTGGCCCTCGGTATCTTCATTCGACGGGCCAACTGCACAAAGGCGGACCACCGAAAGGAATATTCGTCATCATCACGGCCGATGAACCTGCCGACGAGAAAATTCCCGGCGAGCCATTTACCTTTGAAGTGCTGAAACAAGCACAAGCGATCGGCGATTACCAGTCCCTCGCAAGCCGTTCTCTCCGGGTCGTTCGAGTCCATTTCAAAAAAAATATTGGGGAAGGACTCACTCGTTTGGCGGCTGCATTCAGTTGAGACTTTTTGGATCGCAGTGACTTGCGAGAAGGAAGATTTTGCTCGGTAATCTGGAAAATGAAATCAACAAGGAACAGTTTGACGTCGCCGTCATTGGCGGAGGGCCGTCCGGATTTTCAGCCGCCGTTGCGGCTGCGCGCGCCGGCGCGAATGTTCTTCTCGTTGAGCGGCGGGAATTTTTAGGCGGTGTGGCGACTGCTTCGATGTTCCAGCCGTGGAGGGGTTTCCACTCCTTCGGCCGTCAAGTCGTCAACGGCATCGGGGAAGAGATCGTGCAAAGATTACAAGCAGCAGGAGGGAGCCCAGGACATCTTGTCGACCCGACCGGCATCAGTTTCACGGTAACGCCTTTTGATGGCGACTTGTTGATTGCAATTTTACGCGACTTCGCTGCAACGGAACATGTCTCAATCCTGCTCGGCGCGCAATGCACCGGAGTTCGGATGATCGACCGGGACATCGCTGCCATAACGATCGGCAGTAAAAGAAATGAAACGACACTGCACGCTCGAGTCTATGTAGATGCCACAGGAGACGGTTTCGTGGCGGTCAAAGCGGGCGCCAAAAGCATCCATCACGAGGCAACCGCGTCGTGGAGGTTTTCAATGAGCCGTGTCGACAAAAAAGCGGTCCTCGATTTTGCTCAACGGAATCCGCATGAATTTTCAAAGGGACCGACAACGGAGGATTCCCCTTTTTTCTCACTCAAAGGGTTTTCATCGTTCACAAAAAAATGGCAGGAACACATACCGGCATTAAGGAAGCGGGATTCGATCCAAATGGATGGCGCCGCGTGTAACGACGATGTCGTTATTTCAATGATCGAACTTCCCGGCGTGAACCCGGATGATTCGGAGAGCCTTTTGCGTGCCAGGATGCGATGCGACGAAATTGTACCAAAAGGAATAAAATTGTTGGCCGAGGATATCCCCGGGTTTAAGAACGCCGATTTGCATCGGGTAGCTTCAGAACTCGGTTTTCATGCGCAGCGTCAGGTCGCCGGCCTTCACGCGGTTTCTGACTCCGACGTTATTTCCGGAAGAATGTTCGACGATGCTGTTGCAACATGCGCAATGCCGGGCAGGCCTGCTGAAATTTTCCAGGTACCGGAAAGTGCCCTCTGTGTACCGAGCGTTCGGAATCTTTTCGTCACGGGGCGGTGTGTTCTTCCTCCGACTGCATTATTTTCCACCAACGCGCAGCCGGCGAGCTTTCAGTTAGGCGAAGCAGCCGGGAAGAAGGCGGCGGAAGCGGCGCTCAAGTTCAACACTTCTCGACAAGAAAGACGATGAACAACTCGGTCGAAAAATTAAAGCACGGCGTCATCGTGTTGTGTCACTCTGAAGGGGACGAGCCGTTTAATTTTCCCGACTATGTCGCAGCCTTTGCACGCGCCGCTGAAATGGGAGGGGCCATCGGCATCCGCGCTCAGGGGATCGAAAATATCAAGTCCGTTCGTCAGGCCGTGGGGCTTCCTATTATCGGTATTTCTCGAGGGAAATACACCGACGGCTGGGCTCTTGTTACTCCAGAGGTCTCGGATGCCGAACGACTGGTAGACGTTGGCGCAGACATCGTCGCGCTCGATGTCACACAGAGGATCAGGCCGAACGGGATGAGCGGCTTTGAGTTTCTCAGTCTTGTACGAAAGAGAATCAACGTTCCGATCGTTGCAGATATCTCTACCCTCGAAGAAGGCGTGCGTGCCGCAGAACTGGGCGCGGATATGATTGCGACGACCCTCTCCGGATACACTCAATACACCGAAGCGCTGGTCGATAATTTTCCCGACTTCAACCTCATCGAACAATTGACCGCCGAAATCAGAACCCCGGTCATCGCGGAAGGAAGGATATGGAGTCCGAGCGAGGCGGCTCACGCAATTAAATGCGGGGCGTATGCAGTGGTTGTCGGATCGGCGATCACCAGACCTCGGATCATTACGCAGCGATTCGCGGAAGTTCTGAAAAATCTTTAACTCGCTTGTTTGGAACTGCGGGCTAAGAATTTACAAATGGAGAATGTTGTATGCCGTTCTGTCCTTCCTGTAAAACCGAATACCTCCCCGGAATTGCTCGGTGCAGCGACTGCGGGATCGCCCTCGTCGATCAATTACCGCAAGAGGCGGCTGAAGTGTACGAACGCTGCGCAAATTGCTCGGAACTGGTGACGCTCGACAGCGAGTATTGCATCCATTGCGGGGTAATTTTTTCCGAAAAGAAATTTATGTGTGAAACACATCCGACAACGGAAGCAGTCGCGGTTTGTATCATTTGTAACCGTTTGCTTTGTGAACAGTGTGCGGGCAAAAAGAAAGAAAGAACCTTCTGCGAGAGCCACAAAGGCATAGAGACATCCGAGGATTGGGCGGTTGCGTTTCAATCGTTCGACTACTACGAAGCTAATATTGTCAGAGGAAAACTGGAGAGTGCAGGGATGACGGTAAACCCCCGGAATAACGAAAGCCTCGGGTTCCTCGCGGATGGATTCATGGAGAGCGTCATAGGAAGGTCTATCCTTAAATATCCCGTGAAAGTTTTTGTCCCCTTCGATCAGTATCTCGAGGCGATAGAGATTGTGAAACACGAGTTTCCCCCCGACGAATCATGATTCCCCGTGAATCAGCTCGGACAAAATTTCTAAAGGGACGGTTGGATGAAGGCTTCAATGAGGATAGAGTTGCCCGGCTGGCCCACTCGCTTGTCCGCTATGCCTGCGACATTCATGGGCTCAAAAAGGAAATCAACGTAGCGATCGGGTACGACGGACGTAAAGAATCCGCTCGATTTGCTTCGATCGCCGCTGAAATTGTTTCAAACAGCGGACTCAGCGTTATGTTAAGCTCGGGTGTTGTGCCGACGCCTGCGCTTTCGGCTTTTGTAAGGCAGCAACGGTGCGACTTTGGAATAATGTTAACCGGGGGATATGGCCCTCCGCCACAGATCGGCCTTGAATTCAAAGATTCCTCGGGCGCCCCATTTAGCCTAAGGCAGGTGGAGAAACTTTTTTCGATCTACTCCAGCCGAGAAGCACATCCGCTGGATGTTCTTCCACGTCGCGATATTGTTCAATTGGATTTTCTCCCCGACTATCAATCCTATTTACAAAATCACCTTTCGTCCGGAGCTTTCGAATCTTTTGCCCGTGACCCAAAAAACTCCGCCAATATACTCATCGATTCAATGGGGGGAGCGGGTCAAACAATTATTGAAGATTTTCTCGTTACAAAAGGTTGGCGCGCCCAAACCCTTTTTGGGACGCCCGAGCCACAGTTCTTTGACAGGATACCGCAGCCAATCCCTGAAAATCTCCAAGCCCTGAAATACAACGTAAGCGTGGTTAATGCCCAGATTGGAATAGCGACCGACGGAGATGCGCGAACTTGCGGGCTTTTGTTCGGCAATGGAGAATGGATCGATTCACAGAATGTTGCAGTGGCTTTACTATGGCATCTCCTCGAACAGAAAGGAAAACAAGGACCGGTTATTGTCTCTTCGCAAGGAACTGAACGCGTAGAACTTCTCTGCAAGAAAAGGGGAATCCCTGCGATTGATGCTGAATCCATCAAGGGCGTTCACGATGTGAAAAATGAAGGCTGGATTTTGGCAGTTGTCAATGGGGAAGGATTATGCTTGGGGCCGGATTCCGCTGAGTGCGATGGGATACTTGCTTCATTACTATTTGTCGAAATGATTGCCATGGCAGGCAAACCTGGGCGAGAGTTAATGAGTGATATTTTGCGTGAGATCGGCTTTTAAATTTAGATATCATTTTCGAAACATTTTGAAATGCCACTCTGTCTTGTTTTATGCCATTTTATCTGCTTCTTGTTGCTTTTTTTTTGCTGTTACCTTTGTCTGTTAAATGTTAGGACCGATTTTCAAAGAATCGGTTGACTTTCTCTACCCCCACCTGTACATTATTACTGCGGTCAGAGAGCGACTGGTGATTAAAGTCGCTCTTCCTTCAAAAATGCCCTTATTTTAGTAGTATTTTCGTAGCTATGGGCAAAAGTATGTCTAACACTTAGAGGACTTAATGGGAAAGTTTTGGGTAAATTGTCTCTTAATTTTACCAGCTGCTTTATATTTCGGATTTGGCAATTCAAGTGCTGCAAAAAGTACAAAAAATGGTGTTTTTTTAAGGGCTCAATCGGGAGAGGCATTAGATGTAAGATCGGTCCAATTCCTAAGAGCCTACGGCCCTACTATCAGGAAGTATTCACACAAATATGGACTTGACTGGCGTCTTGTTGTGGCTGTAATGAAGATTGAATCGCAGTTTCAGCCCAAGGCGGCAAGTTATAGTGGCGCGCAGGGGCTTATGCAAATAATGCCCGTAACTCAAAGCCAAATTGCAGATGAGCTCGGATTTGATGAAAGCGATTTTAGAGCCCCTCATACAAACATCAGAGGGGGTATCTATTATTTAGGCAAAATCTATCGGTCGTTTGGCGGGCAGGGCATTAGTCCTGAAAACCGGATAAAACTAACTTTGGCAGCCTACAATGCAGGGTCTGCGAGGATAGCGGATGCAAGGGCAATGGCAAAGTATATGAACGACGACCCGAACGAATGGGGATCGGTCAAGGCCTCCCTGCCATTGTTGGCGAGGAAATATTCATCCCTGCAAAAGCATGTCTGGGACGATGGAAAGCCGGCAAGTGGATATTACAGCCAATGGCAACAAACGACTGGCTATGTTGAAAGCATCATGTCATACTATGCTGAATATTGCAAAGTAGTTCCGGAAAATGTCTGAAAGGCGCTTTTTTAACTCAAATTTAATCAAAAGCCGCTGGTGCTCGTATTTTTACTGCACGGCGGCTTTTCTGTTTTTTATCCCTTCATATATGGCAATTGGTCAAAACGACCCTTCGAACCTCGACGTCCGAATTTTTAGACAGATCAATAATGCCCAGTCGTCATTTAAGTCATCGTTGCTCGGAGTTACAGACTATTCAGTGCTGCCGATTGCTGTAGCGGTTCCAGCAGTTATGACGGCATACGGTTTTGCCGAAAGCCAAGACGACCTCTTTCAATCTGGTGTACTAACTGGAGCTTCGGAGGTTGTGTCTTATTCTGTGCGATATGTATTAAAAGTAGGTATCAAAAGAAGGCGCCCCTACGATGCCCTTTCGAATGTCCACGCATCCCATCTTGATTCGGCAGATCCTTATTCATTTCCCTCAGGACATTCTACAGCGGCATTTGCTCTTGCGACCATGCTGACGTTTCGGTACCCCCGACCCGAAGTGTACGTACCGGTTTTTCTGTGGGCAGGGCTGGTGGGGTACGGGCGAGTGTATTTCGGACTCCATTATCCGAGCGATGTTATTGCGGGAGCGCTGATTGGGATGGGTAGTTCGATCCTGGTCTATGAATATCGGGGAGAAATTCTTTCGCTGGCGTATAAAGTCATCGGGAGAGAACCGCCGGCAAATATCTCAGCATTCATCCTTCCGAGCCAAAACGGGGGAGTACTTAATTTCTCGATAAGGTTTTAAATTTCCGCTCGTCGGGTGATGCTCATTCAATGCGTTAGGGGACGAGAACCGCAAGAGAGACGACCGTTGTCCACTTCCCATCTTTGTCCCCCTCTGCCGACTGTGTAATATTAAAGGTCTTGAGGATCTTTCCGCTCATTTTGAAATGTTTCTCGCGTTCATCCCAAGCGAGGTTGGGGTCGAACTCGAGGCCGAGCGTAGTGGCAAGCATTGTCGCGGCAAGATCTTCGGCGTACTCGCCGGCTTTCTCTTCAGTTTCACCATAGGGATGGTGTTCTGAAAGATAGCCGTACTGGGATTCATCGGCCGCTTGTGCGACGCCAATCGACGATGCGATGAGACGGTTCGGTTCATTTGTCGCATTACGGGCCATGACGACAAAAGTCACAGCCCCCGGTTCAAGAAGTTTAATTCCTTCTGTCGGCGAAATGCGTTTGCACTTTGGGGGATAAATGCTCGACACCGTGACGAGGTTACACTTCTCGATGCCGGCATTCCGCAGGGCGAGTTCGAAAGATTGAAGGTAGTCCTTGTGGCGCCCGACGCCCTTCGTGAAAAACATTTTGGTTGGAACGAACACTAGCTCATCTCCGTTTTTTTAGGTTTTAATAGTACTGATGTTGGGACTTAATTGCAACTTTATTTTTCACAGGGGAATGATTTTAAGGAACCTGCGCCGACCGACCTTGACAATGACGGGATGGCGAAGTTGGACGACAGCGTTGATGTCCGCAATTTTCACCCCATCCACCGAGACCCCTCCTTGCTCGACGAGCCTCCGCGCTTCTCCTTTAGAGGCTGCAAGCTTTGCATCGAGCAGTAGTTGGAGAATATTAGCTTCCCCGTTTGTGACGCTGAGAGACAACTCATCGATGACGTCGGGAAGGTCTTTTTTTACGAAGATCTTATCGAACTCTTCCTGCGCCGCTTCCGCCTTTTCGTTGGAATAATATTTAGCCACCAATTCGCGCGCCAAACGCCTTTTAATATCCCTCGGGTTGACTTTTTTTTCTGTAAGATCCGTACGGATCGCAGCGAGTTCTTGAGATGGGATATCGGTTGCGAGGAGAAAATAATCGGCGATCAACGCATCGGGAATGGATAGGGTCTTTCCGTACATTTCTTTTGGGGAATCGTCGAGACTGATATAATTATCCAATGATTTGCTCATTTTTTCCGTGCCGTCCGTCCCGACAAGGATCGGCATCGTGAGGATCGCCTGTGGCTCCTTTCCAAACTCGCGCTGGATATCCCTTCCGACAAGGAGATTGAATTTCTGGTCCGTGCCGCCGAGCTCGACGTCAGCATCAATAGCAACAGAGTCCATCGCCTGAGCAAGAGGATAGAGAAATTCGTGAACCGCGATAGGTTCCCCCGCTTTGTAGCGGAGTGTGAAATCGTCGCGCTCGAGCATGCGAGCGACAGTATATTTGCTCGCGAGACGGATGACGTCGGCAAAATTCATCGTCGCCAGCCACTCGGAATTATAGACCATCTTCACTTTGCTTGCCGACAAAATTTTTGTCGCTTGGTCGAAATACGACTGTCCGTTCCGACGCGTTTCTTCCAGCGTAAGCGAAGGGCGGGTCTTGCTTCGTCCGGAAGGATCACCGATCATCCCTGTGAAGTCGCCGACGATAAGAATGGCCTGATGCCCCAAGTCTTGAAACTGTCGTAACTTGCGGAGGACGACGGAGTGCCCCAAATGCAGGTCGGGTCTGCTCGGATCGCAGCCTAGCTTAATGTTCAGCGGCTTGTTGAGCTTGATGGAATTATCAAGCTTTCGGACGAGTTCTTCTTCCGGAATGATTTCCGAAGCTCCTCGCTTGATGACATCCATCTGTTCCTTAACAGGGGGAAACAATGCTGGCTTTTGATCCTCTTAACAATGGTTGAAGAATTAGAGATTCCGGGAGGATACTACATTTTCTTCTGCGCTATGCTTCTCTTCTTGAAAATTGCCGTCGTATTTCGCGTTCGGTCTCACGCTTCGCGATCGCCGCTCGCTTGTCGTAGCTTCGTCTGCCTTTGCACAACCCAAGCTCGACCTTCGCAAGACCATTTTTGAAATATACTTTCAGCGGGATTAAAGTTAACCCTTTTTCAGATGTTTTGCCAATTAATTTTCTGATTTCTTTCTTGTGAAGGAGGAGTTTGCGCTCGCGGCGGGGTTCGTGGTTGAGGATATTTGCCTGCTCGTACGGGTTGATGTGCATTCCTGAAAGCCATACCTCGCTCCCTTTCACATAGGCATAACTGTCCTGAAGATTTGCGTTTCCGAGGCGGAGCGACTTTACCTCCGATCCTTTTAAAACAACTCCCGCCTCGAACGAATCGAGGACCTCATAATCATGACGGGCCTTCCTGTTGCTGATGGCGATCCGCTCTTCAACTTTTTTTTGCTCTTCATTCACGGTCAAAATTAATGAAATTAGCTCCGACAATCAATGCTTAGCAGACAATTCTGACGGGTCCGTCGAGCGTCCAACGCACCGGGGCACGCACCACGAACTAAGCACCACAAACTAAGCACCACGAACCACGAACTACGAACCCCGAACCAAGAACCACGAACTACGAACCAAAAACCAAATTCTTCTCCGATATTTCTAACTCACTTGCAGAAAAAGCCGATAGTGCGTATCTTTACCGTGTTGAAGAGCCGAAGGGCATTATGACCCAATAAGTTGACCTTCGTTCTTCTTGCCGTAAAATCGAAGGCTTCGATGTTTCCCCCGTTTACTCTCTGATAAAATTTCTTGGATCAATCGGCCGAAGTGCGTAACGCGATCGCACCGATCACCGCAAATAGATCCCTGTGCGGACGCGCTTCTTCTAACGATAATCTTTTTTGATGCAGCACAACGATTCTGTCCTTATTCTTGATTTTGGTTCGCAGTACACTCAGCTCATAGCACGACGGGTACGGGAACTCCACGTGTATTGCGAGATCCATCCGTTCAACTTCGATCTCGATAAAATTAAGGCGTTCAACCCGAAGGGGATTATCCTTTCGGGCGGACCGAAGAGCGTTTACGAAGAAGGTGCGCCGATCTCGGATGCGGGAATTTTCGACCTGGGAATTCCCGTGCTCGGAATTTGTTACGGCCTTCAGCTTATTGCGTACCAGCTAGGGGGCGAAGTAGACCGAGCGGCAAAACGCGAATTCGGGAGGGCGCAGCTTGTCGTCGACACTCCCAACGGCCTTTTTTCCGGCATCGCTGCATCGTCTCAAGTATGGATGAGTCACGGCGATTCACTGAAGAAAATCCCGGGAGGGTTTACGGCTATCGCTCATTCTGACAACGCGCCCATTTGCGCGATCCGCAACGAAGCGAAGAAAATTTACGGCGTACAGTTCCATCCCGAAGTCGTCCACACTTCGGAAGGGAAAAAAATCCTTTCTAATTTTCTTAAAAAGCTTTGTGGGTGTGCCGGAGATTGGAATGCCTCGTCGATTATCGAGCAGGCCTCGCGGGAGGTGAAGGAAAAGGTCGGGAACAAAAAAGTCCTGTGCGCTCTTAGCGGCGGCGTCGACTCTTCGGTCGCAGCGGTCCTTTTGCACAATGCGCTCGGCGATCAATTGTTTTGCATCCATATCGACAACGGGGTCATGAGGCGCGGCGAGAGCGCGCAAGTAGTGCGGACATTCCGGGACCGCTTTCACATTCCTCTCGACTTTGTCGACGGCTCGGAGCTTTTTCTGGATCGCCTCCGGGGCGTCGTTGAACCGGAATCGAAACGAAAAATAATCGGGAAGACGTTTATCGACCTCTTCGAGCAAGAAGCAAAAAAAGTACCAGGGGCGGCGTTCCTCGCACAAGGGACATTGTATCCCGACGTTATCGAGTCGACATCGTTTAAAGGTCCGTCCGCGACGATCAAATCCCACCATAATGTGGGAGGGCTCCCCGAAAAAATGCACCTGCAGCTTGTCGAACCATTTCGCGAATTGTTCAAGGATGAGGTGCGCGAGGTCGGACGGACCTTGGGTTTGCCCGATGAACTCATCGACCGGCATCCTTTTCCCGGCCCGGGGCTTGCGATCCGCATTCTCGGCGAAGTAACGCCGCAACGGCTCGAGATCTTACGGAGCGCGGACGATATCTTTATAGAAGAACTTCATAAAAATAATTTCTACAATAACGTATGGCAGGCATTTGCCGTGTTGTTGCCTGTTCAATCGGTGGGAGTCATGGGGGATGAACGGACGTACGAAAATACGCTCGCTCTACGAGCGGTGACGAGCATCGACGGGATGACTGCGGATTGGGCGCATCTTCCGTACGACTTGCTTGCAACGGTGTCGAACCGAATCTGCAACGAAGTGCGCGGAGTGAATCGCGTCGTCTATGACGTCAGTTCCAAACCGCCCTCGACGATAGAATGGGAATAAAGAATTCATTTTCGAGTGATGAATCCCAAATATCATGATATGCGGCAATATATTTGGCACTCGTCATTTGTCATTTATCGCTAACCTATGATCGCTTTAAAAAACCTCACCAAAAAATTCGGCTCGTTCACCGCCGTCGATAATCTCAGCCTGACCGTTCCCGAGGGAGAATTTTTCGGATTCCTCGGTCCGAACGGGGCGGGTAAGACGACCACGATCAAGATGATGACCGGACTATTCACCTCAAGCTCCGGGTCGATCGTCATCAACGGGTTCGACGTTGAACGCCAGCCGCTCGAAGCGAAGTCCACTTTCGGCTATATCCCCGACCAGCCGTTCCTCTACGATAAGCTCACGGGAAGGGAGTTCCTCTATTATATCGGCGGCCTGTTCAACATGCAGAAAGACGATATCGCGTCGCGCATCGGCGAGCTCGTCGAGCATTTCGAGCTCGGCGACTGGGTGGACAAACGGACCGAAGAATATTCTCAGGGAATGCGGCAGCGGATCACGATCACTGCGGCGTTTCTCCATCGTCCAAAGACGATCATCATCGATGAGCCGATGGTCGGCCTCGACCCCCGCAGCGCCAGGATTGTCAAAGATTCTCTCAAACAAAAATCAAAAGAGGGTGTGTCGATTTTCATGTCGACTCACAGCCTCGAAATGGTCGAAGAACTGTGCGATCGCATCGGCATCATCAAGGATGGGAAACTGATTTTTCTGGATACGAGGGAGAACCTTCATCATCACAAATCCAAGTATGACGGCAAATTGGAATCGGTATTCCTGGAATTGACGAAGTGAAAAAGTTCCTCCATATCGTCGCTTTCAAGAACAGAATGTTCTGGAAGGTCACCTTTTCCCGGAGCCTGCAGTCGGTCATCAAAAATGCGGGGTCGTTCGTCGTTTTTGGGTCGTTCGCCATCGGCGCGTTTCTTTTCTCCCGTTTTTTGACAGCGTATCTTCTTGAGGATGTGAAAATCGGCCTCTTCCTTTTTCACCGCTTCATTTCCATGCTTTTCTTCGTTTTTTTTATTTCCATCAACCTCGGCAACATGGTCGTCTCGTTCTCGACGCTCTACCGCTCGCCCGAGGTGAATTTCATGATGACGAAACCCATCCCGCACCTCACGATCTTCATCATTAAATTTCTGGACAATTTCTTTTACAGTTCCGGCACGTTGTTCCTTGCCGGCTTCTCGATACTCCTCGGCTACGGTTCGTACTTTGGCTTTCCGTGGTATTTCTATCTCTTTGTCATGTTCGGGGTGCTTGTGCCGTTCATGTTTCTCGCGGGATGCACGGCTGTGATCACGCTCCTCGTGCTCATGAAGCTCGCCTCGAAAATCAGTTTCAAGACGATCATCGCTTTGTTGGTGATGTTTTATGTCGGGCAGATCTATTTTTATTTTACCGTTTCGAGCCCGATCCACCTTGTGCGGGAGGTCATGCGGTATTACCCCAACGTCGACCTGTATTTAGGGCATCTCGACCCGCCGGTCGCAAAATATCTTCCGAATTTTTGGGTCTCGCAGATCCTGTTTTTTAACATCACCGAGGCGCACAAAACGGTGCTGGGTTACTCAACGATGCTTGTCTTGTCGTCGGCGGCATCTTTCATCGCATTGGTGCTCCTTGGCGACCGGCTGTTTTATTCCACATGGCTCACCTCGCTCACGTTCAAATCGTTTTCGATCAAGAACTTCGAACTGACGGGGACGCTTTTCAGTTTCCGAAAGCGGTCTCGACTGGCGCCTCAGACGGAGTCCATCCTCAAGAGAGAATACTGGCAATTTATCCGCGAGCCGAGTCAATGGGTTCATCTTATCGTGATGCTGTTCCTCGTTGTTGTCTTTCTGTCGAGCGTGACGTCGATGGATTTCGGTCTTCAAGACCCTAAGCTGAGGACTGCGGTATATCTTGTCGTCTATATCTTCGACGCATTCCTCATAACCTCTATCGCTCTTCGTTTTGCTTTTCCGATGATGAGTCTCGAGGGCGACGCGTATTGGACGATTCGGAGTTCTCCGTTGAGCTCGTCGAAACTGTATTGGACAAAATTTTTTATTGTTCTGTGGCCATTGTTCATTGTGGGTTTAGCGCTCGCTGTCTTGTCAAATTATCCATACATTCTTTTGTCGCCGCTTCCTCAGATTACAACTGTGGGTATGGCTCTTATTGCCGTTTCACTCGTCAGCCTTAATTTTGGCATGGGGTCTTATTTTGTCAATTACGACGAAAAGAATCCTATCCGCATCGCATCTTCGCAAGGGGCGACGCTCACGTTCCTTCTCAGCATCGTTCTCCTCGTGATATTAGTGAGCGTTTTTTTTCTGCCGATCCTCGCCGTCTTCAACTCTATCTATTATGAAATACCGAGGAAGGACAAATGGCTTTACGACGGGTTGGCGGTGATCGGCGTACTTTCGGCGGTTGTCGGAATCGCCTCGCACACTGTCGGCGTAAGAGCGTTAAGGCGGGATGTATAAAAAATTACCGACCGTTATCTCTTCAAATAGATGACATCTCATAGAATTTACCTCTATAGCATTGCGACCCTGGTTCTTTTCATCTGTGCGCGACCGATGATGGCGCAGGATGAAGTGATTTTTAATCAGGATGCCGAAGACCAGTTTTTGCTCGGGACAAAGCAGTTTGCTGACAGCGATTTCAAGGGAGCATATCTCTCCTTTGAAAAAGTATCGGAGCAACCTGTCCGGAACCAGCGCACGACCGCGGCGATGATCATGGCGGCGAAATCGTTGTTCCACCTTCACGATTACCGCGAGTCGATCCGTCTTCTCAAGGATTTCCTTGACACGTTTCCGCAAAGCAATTATGTCGAAGATGCGCACTACACGCTTGCCATCGATTATTACCGGCTCAACCGCTATCCCGACGCAGCGTCTGAACTGCTCTCAGTTCTCGACAGCGATAAAGAAAAGAAGACATTTCTCCGGGCCCAGAAAATATTCGAGAATGTCGCCTCGGAGTTCTTGACCACGCAGGAAATAAAAGACCTTCTCTATTTTGCTAAATCCGACCGGTCGAAGAAACTCCTGACCCTTCATCTTGCGGAAATGGAGTTTGACCAAGGATTGTATTCAGAGTCGATGGCTCATGCGCGCGAGGTGCTTGCAGGGAAGGAAGACCCGCTCACAACGCAGCGCGCGCGTTCGCTGATGCTGCGCCTGCAAAACGGCGCGTCGGTGAAGCTCGGGATCATTCTGCCGTTGATGCAAAAGACGGAAGGGGCTCCGCGCGAGAAGCGGCTTGCGTACGAAATTCTCGACGGCGTGAAGTATGCGGTCGATGAGTACAATGCAAAGAATGCAAAACAAGGAGTCACCGTCGTCATCGACGTTCGCGATTCTGAAAAAGACCCTATCGTCGCGGCGCGTGAAATTCAGCCGTGGCTCGACAACCAGGAATTCATCGGCATCTTCGGGCCGATCTTCAGCTACGAAGTGTCTCCCGTAGCGGGGATCGCAAATTCCAGCAAAATACCCCTCGTCACTCCGACGGCCACAGACAACGGCATTGCCTCCGTCGGTCCGTACATCTTCCAGGCGAACCCGGATTACACGACACGCGGGAAGGCGATGGCGCAATACGCCGTGTTGAAGTTAGGATACAAAAATCTTGCGGTCGTCGCGCCAAGTTTTCAGCCGAGCAGTGCGATTGCGGATTCGTTCGTTCAGGAGGCCTTGCGGCTCGGAGCGCTCATCATCTCCGACAAGAGGTATCTCAAAGGAGCGACCGACCTTCGGTATTTGTTCCGCGCGATGAGAAACGAAGCGGCGGTCTTCGGCCAGGAAGAATCGATTAACTTCAAAGACAGCGTCGTAAGTTATCCGCAAATCATCAAGCGATTAACGGACGCCGGTGTTCGAAAACAGACGATCGATTCGCTGGCGGAGAAGCAGGGGAAGGTCATTATTCAGCGTTTATTCAGTCAGAACGCAAAAGCGATTGCCGACTCGCTCGGCATTCCTCTGATCGTTGAACCTTTCTACATCGACAGTCTCCAGTATCCGGTGACGTCGATCCAGGGGATCTTCAGCCCGATCTCCAGCAGCAGCGAGATCGGCATCATCACTTCACAGCTGACGTACTTCAACATCAAGGGGCAGCTGCTCGGTTCGGGTGAATGGAATAACGCCAACGAGCTGGACCTCAACAAGCGCTATGCGGAAGGGGTGATCTTCAGTTCGGACCGTTGGGTCGAGAACTCTTATGATTATAATCAGTTCGTGGCAAAATTTTTCGCGGCAACACAGCGTCAGCCGGATGACAACGTTCTGTTCGGTTATGACGCCATGTCGCTCATCCTGACCCAGATCTTAAACGGCGGAACGACGCGCGAGCGTCTTACGGATATGCTGAGCAAGGTCTCGGATTTCCCCGGGTTCCATTCCAAGATCTCGTTCACGGAAGACAGGGTCAATTCCTACCTGCACATCCTTCAGTATAAAAAGGGGAAGATCACGAAGATCGACGATATCGAATACAAAAAAAATATTCTGCCAAAATAACATTGCACTAAAGGGGGGACAATGGACGAAGAGACCCATCGAAAGGTGCGCGAAGCATCTTTCTACCACACGAAGATCAAGGACTGGCCTGCCGGCGAACGTCCGCGAGAGAAACTCATCGATCATGGCCCGTCGGTCCTCACTGAAGCCGAGCTCCTCGCAATTCTCATCGGCTCCGGCAGCGGACGCGTGACCGCTATCGACCTTGCGAAAACGATGTTCGCCGAACACAAAACGCTGCGCACTCTTGCGGGCCTCACTGCTGCCGACCTCAAAAAATTCAAAGGGATCGGCGACGCCCGGGCAGTCGTTATCGTCGCATCCTTCGAGCTTGCACGGCGGCTTCAATCGTCGCCGGAAGCGGAGCGTCTTCAAGTGCGCGCTCCAGCCGACGTCGCAGAGCATCTCATCCCTCAGTTGCGAGATCTCACCCAGGAAGTATTTCTTGTCATCCTCCTCAACAGCGCAAACAGGATCACGAAAGAAATTACGATCACAAAGGGACTCTTGAACTCGTCCCTCACGCATCCCCGAGAGGTATTCCGTCAGGCAATTCTCGAACACGCCGCGAGCATTATTCTGGCCCACAACCACCCGAGCGGAAATCCGGAGCCCAGTCAGGAAGATATCGCGATCACAAAACAAATCGTGGAAGCAAGTAAGGTTGTGGGAATTCCCGTCCACGATCATCTCATTATCGCTGGGGGCAACTTCACGAGCTTTGCTGAAAGAGGGCTCATCTAGTGTCCCGTTTTTACACACCCGATTAAAATTTTTTAAGAGAACCGAAAGATCGAACTAAAACGAGGGGGATGTGGTTGAGTAGAAAAGACCGGATTGGGACGCTGTCCGGTTTTTTCCCTTGACATCATACAACCATTTCGTTATTTTTCCTTTAGATGAAGTCACAGTTTTCGTGATATTTCAATTACACAGCACATAGGCAGAGACATGAAGAAGACGTTGAAATTTTATCTCGGTGTTGCTTTCCTTGCGGCAACATTCGTTCTGGCGGGTTGCAGCAGCGGACCAAGCGAAGACGAGCTGGCACAATTGGAGGCGTTGAAAGCGGAGGTCGCTTCACTCCAAAAGCAAGTCGACGCAAAGCAGGCGGAAAAAGAGAGTCTGCAAAAACAAATCGCAGACAAGCAGGCCGAATTGACGGCGGCTATGAAAGAACAGGATGCCACGCGTGCACGCCTGAAAAGCCAGCAATGATCAAACCGAAGGAGTATCTCATGACTTTTAGAAAATTATTGATGTGGAACCTCATTGTCGCGCTTTTCGTGACGGTTGGAGCTGTCAACGCCTCGGCTCAGGAGAAGATGACCAAGGAAGAATGGCAGAAGCAAATCACCGATTACACGGCGCAACGCGACAACCTCAAAAAGACTCTTGCCAGTCTGACGAACGATGTCGACAGCCTCAAAGCCCTGCTTGCCTCGCTGACGCAAAAAATTCAGGCGACGAACGAAGAGACGCAGAACATGACCGGCGCGAGCGACGCATTGCTCAAAGCCTACTCTGCCCAGCTTGCCGCGCTTGAAAATTGGGTGAACGAGCTGGCCCGTTTATCGAACCAGGACCTCTACGCTCGCAAGGCGGAAATTGATTCCGTGCAGTCCAAGCTCGACGATCTGAAGAAATCCAAGCTTGCTGCTCTGCAAGAGAACCATGACCGCATAGACGCTCTCCAACAAAAGATCGATGGGTTGCGCGCCACCCTTGCAAAGCCGGAATTCCTCGCGGGTCTGGAAAAGACGTATGTTGTCGGTTCGTGGCAGCGGAACCGGGATTGTCTCTGGAATATTTCAAAAAAGAAAAGCATTTACGGCAACCCGTTCATGTGGCCGAAGATCTGGCAAGGAAATCGCGACCAGATCAAAGACCCCGATATCATCCACAAAGGACAACGGTTAAAGATCCCGACGGCGGGCCCGCTGACTGAAGTAGAAAAGAAAGCCGAACGCCGCTATTGGTCAAAGAAACGGTCGACCGCAAAATAAGGAGCGGAACAAAACGCTTGCTGAGTTGTTTTCTACGAAGAAAGTCCTTCTCCCGGCAACAGTCGTGGTGAAGGACTTTTTATTTTTGGGGAATTTCTGAAAGGAGAGACGTACGGTAGAGAAAAAAATGAAGATAGCGGGGGTTGATACATTTTCGTTGTTGGGGATCAACGACCGTCATCTTCAATTGATCGAAGACCGGTTCGATGCAGACATCATCGTACGCGGCGAGAACATCACTCTGCGCGGGGAACCCGGCGAAGTGCAGCAGATCGAGCGCATCTTCAAAGAACTCACATTCCTTCTCTCCAAGAACGGAGCGCTTACCTCTAGCGATGTCGACACGGTTCTCGACCTCGTCGCCGTCGATTCGCTCTCACATTCCCAAATGCGCGCCCAAATGCCGAAGGACGAGATGGACTCTATCGTCCTTTTCACCAAGAACGCCATCATCAAAGCGAAGACGGCGGGGCAACGGGATTACATCCGGAGGGTGCAGACGAACGATATCGTGTTCGCCATCGGCCCGGCGGGAACCGGAAAAACGTATCTCGCAGTTGCGATGGCTGTTGCCAGCCTCAAGAATCGAGAAGTGAACCGTATCGTCCTCGCGCGCCCAGCAGTCGAAGCGGGAGAAAGCCTCGGGTTTCTTCCCGGCGACCTGAAGGAGAAAGTCGACCCTTATCTGCGTCCGCTCTACGACGCGCTCGACGATACGCTTCCTTCTGAAAAACTGAAGGTTTATCTCGAACGTCGCATCATCGAAATTGTACCGCTTGCGTACATGCGCGGCCGCACGCTCAATAATTCATTCCTCATCCTCGATGAAGCGCAGAACGCGACGACGATGCAAATGAAGATGTTCCTCACCCGTCTCGGGAATAGCTCCAAAGCGATCATCACAGGAGACGTCACACAGATCGACCTGCCGTCGAAGACAACGTCGGGGTTGGTGCAGATCCAGGAGGTATTGCAGGGGATCGAGGGGATCGATTTTGTGTATTTCAACCGCAACGACGTCGTCCGCCATCGGCTTGTGAAAGACATCATCGACGCGTACGGGAAATTCGGGGACAGGCAGGACAACGGGAAAAAATAATTTATTCGAATCATTGCATAGCAAGATGTGCCACGAAGTCACGAAGACAGTAAATGACTGAAAGAATTTGTCCGCGGCATTCTTGAATTGAATTTATCATTCGGACTTTTTTTAGTGTCTTTGGGTCTTTGTGGCCCATTTTTTTGCTTTTCGATGCTTGAATAATTTACTCTTCCTTCTTCGCTTCATTCCAAAGCGTATCGAGTTCAGCGAGCGTTGTCGCGTAAATATCCTTCCCTTGATCCTGCAATCGCCGTTCGATATAATTGAATCGGCGCACAAATTTTTTTGACGTGTTTCTAAGCGCATGCTCCGGGTCGATGTGCAGGAAACGGGCGTAATTCACGAGCGAGAAAAGAAGGTCGCCGAACTCCTCCTCAGTTCGCTTTTGATCGCCTCCCGCCGCTGCGGCCTGGAGTTCCTCCACTTCTTCGCGAACCTTTTTCCAGACTTCGCCGGCGTTGTCCCAGTCGAACCCAACCCTGCCGGCTTTCTCCTGCAGGCGCAACGCCTGCAGCAATGCGGGCATGTCGCTCGGGACCCCTTCGACGACAGAAGTTCTTCCTTCTGACAACTTGATCTTTTCCCAGTTCTTTTTCTGCGTAGGAAGATCGATCGACGGCAGTTCGCCAAAGACGTGTGGATGCCGCCGGATGAGTTTCTCGTTAATATGATGAATGACCTCGTCAAGGGTGAACTCTTTCTGTTCTTCCGCGATGGCAGTTTGAAGCGCGATATGCAGAAGAACGTCCCCCAGCTCGTCCCGCAGCTCCTCCCAATGATGATGGTCGATCGCCTCTATCGCTTCGTATGTTTCTTCGATGAAGCTTTGCCGTAAGGATTCGTGAGTCTGCGCCCTGTCCCAAGGGCACTCCTGCCGCAATCGTCCGACGATGTCGACCAATCGTTTAAACTCTTCCTCGTAGCTCACGCAAAAGTCCTTTCAATTTGTAGTGCAACATAAAGAAAACGCCTGCGCGATGCAACCGGAAAGGTCATGTCGCCTTTTGCCAAGACCTTCTCGTTCTTAACGAGGATGTTCGGAACGAGATAAAAATGCCCGTTGGCTTTTCTTGAGCTCCTTTTCTATATTTATTGAAGCGATTGATGCGTTCATTATCGACTTCGACCTTTCTCTATGAAAAGAGCACTACCGGGTCTCATCCTTGTCTGCGGCGGAATTCTTATGTTCGGTTGGTTCATTACTTCAACAACACAGCGGGCCGATATGTTGATCATTAATGCGAAAGTCTACACTGTCGACAGCCAAAACTCGATCGCGCAG
The DNA here is from genome assembly GCA_035500675.1 of Bacteroidota bacterium. GTDB lineage: Bacteria > Bacteroidota > Ignavibacteria > UBA10030 > UBA8401 > JAGVPT01. The sequence goes on from DATJXA010000166.1 coordinate 31,737, forward strand.
GCCGTCGCGGTCGTCGGGAACAGAATTGCGGCAGTCGGCACAACCGAGGACATTCTAAGGCGTTACACGTCCGAAAATGTCATCGACGCAAAAGGGAAAATTGTGTTTCCCGGATTCATCGATTCGCACGGTCACGTCGGCGGCCTCGGCTCCAGCCTTGTTGAGCTAAACCTCGTCGGCACAACATCGCCGCAGGAAATTGCCGGCATGGTGGCGAAGAAAGCTGCGTCGCTCAAGCCGGGAGAATGGATTCGCGGACGAGGGTGGGATCAGAATATGTGGCGCAGTAAAACGAAGGAGAGGCCGTTCCCAACAGCCGCGATGTTGGACAACGCTTCGCCGAATAACCCTGTCGTCCTCTTTCGGGTCGACGGCCACGCGGTGTGGGTAAATTCAAAAGCACTTTCACTCATCGCAGCCGGGAACGAGTCGACGAGTTCGATTGCCGACGTCGAAGGGGGGAAGATCGTAAGAGATAAAAAAGGGAACGCGACGGGGGTTTTCATCGACAATGCGGTGGGACTCGTGATGAAGAACGTCCCTCCGTATTCGAAGAACGAAATCGAACATTCGATCTCGCTTGCATTGCGTGAATGTTTGCAATTCGGACTGACGAGCGTTCAGGATATGGGGATCGATGAAGACGACTTCTCGATCTATCAAGAAATGATGGAAAAGCACGCTCTCCCGGTAAGGGTATATGCGGCCATACTCGGGGACGGTGAATTGTGGCAGAGATTTCAACTCACGGGGCCGTTCATCGACCGGACCGGACATCGGTTGACCGTCCGTGCGATCAAGATGTACATCGATGGAGCGTTGGGCTCCCGGGGAGCCGCTCTCATTGAACCGTACAGCGACGACCCCGGAAATCGCGGCCTGACGGTGAATTCTGAAGAGGAAATTCGCAAAGTTGCTTCGGAGGCGCTTGCGCATGGATTCCAAATGTGCACGCATGCGATCGGCGACCGTGGAAATAATATCGTGTTGAACGCGTATGAAGAGGCATTCCAGAAGAATCCGGATGCGGCATACTCCGCTCGTTTTCGCATCGAACATGCGCAAGTGCTTGACCCCGCGGACATTCCGCGCTTCAAAAAGCTTCGGATCATACCGAGCATGCAACCGACGCATTGCACCGCTGATATGTACTGGGCGCAAGCACGACTAGGTCCGGTTCGAATTCTTGGGGCGTACGCGTGGCGTTCACTCTTGAAAGACGGAAATATTATTCCGGGAGGGTCGGATTTCCCCGTCCAAAGTCCGAACCCGCTCCTCGGTTTTTACGCCGCAATTACGCGTCAGGATACAAACGGAATTCCGCGCAACGCGGAAGACGTCGGACGACTTTTTGAACTCTCAGCCGACGGGATCAAAGATTCGACCGTATTCGAGGGGGGCTGGTACGCGAATCAGAAAATGACGCGCGAAGAAGCGTTGCGCGCCTTCACGATATGGGGAGCGTACGCCGAGTTTGCAGAAAAAGAGAAGGGGTCGATCGAGAAAGGGAAACTCGCCGACCTCACAATACTCTCAGACGATATCATGACGATCCCAGCGCACGAAATTCCCTCGACAAAAGTCGTGATGACGATCGTCGACGGAAAGGTAGAATACTCGGCGCCGGAATAACGGCGCAGGCAAGCATTGTTTTAGTTTGTAAAATGCGGAACTGAACCGGACACTTTTCTCTTTAAGTCCATGAAAAGTCTTGACAGTGCACTGTCCAAAAGATTTTGGTGTCCGGTTCAGTTTCACACAGATGCACTGTCCGCAGACATCGTTGCTTGATTTTCAGATAACTTCTGCTAACTTTGCGCAGAGAAGGAAAATTTCAGGAAGGATACGTGTTGCACTTGTATGTACGAGCAACTGTTAAAACAGGCAGAGCGCTATTTGGGAACACGAAGCGAAGTGTTCGTTTCGGTGAAGCAACTCTGGGATGTCATGGTGAAAGAAGGCAAAGCGCACAATTTTGCCGTTCCTTCGCTGATGGCCGATTTTGAATGTCTGCTTGACGGAGATAAACGCTTCGAGTTTGTCGCCGATAAGAATCCCCGCTCTCGGCGCGATCTCGACTTTGACGAACTTGCCGAGTACGACGATCTTGAGAAGCTCGGTTTTATGAACAATCAGAAAGTGAAACTGCGGCGGATCCCCCTCCCGTCCACGGAAATCGAAGAAGAAAGCTTCGATGCACTCGACAGGGCGATCTCAATGGAAGACCTCGACGAAAATTTTACCGGCTCGTCTCTTCTTGACGACGATCCTTTTTCCGGCGGGCGTGAG